>SXHP01000164.1 GCA_005773165.1 Sphingomonadales bacterium
CCGAGGTCTGCGGCAAGCGCGTTGGTCTTGCCCGAAGGCAGCACGGCGACGCGCGGGGGCAGCGGAAAGCAGCGCGCGGCGGCGGTCAGCACGTCGCGAACGGTGCCGTCGCCGCCGTTGATCACCAGCGCGTTGACCCCCTCCGCCGCGAACGCTGCAAGCGCCGCGTCGAGCTCGGCGTGCGAGCGCGGCGCGACACAGTTCGCGTCGAGGCCGTGATCCAGGCCATGGCGCGCGACGTTCAGTCGCGCCTTGCGGTTGCGGACGATGCCGATCCGCAGCTCGCGCGCGCCGTCGCGGAACATCCGGTCAAGCGGCAAGACTCTGGGGGCGACGACCTGACCAGGCTGCCGCAGCGCGTTGGGGGGCAGCCCCTCAAAACGGAGAGACACGTCAGGTGTCATGCAGGGAAAAAACTCCGAAACGTCACGTTAACGTAATGACGGCGTGGCAAAGGTCAATCAGCGTGGCCCCAGTGCGGCCCGCGAAGTTCCTTTCGCACCGGAATTGCGGCGGTTTTACGGTTGCTCGCCGACGCCCGCTCTCGATCCGTCGATCTGCCTTTGCCGCGTGATGCCGCGCGAAAGCCGAACTGCGGCATGGGCGAGCAGCGCAAAGGCCAGAGCCGACGCCGCAAGCGTCGCCACGCCTGCCCCAAACACCCCGAAGCGGGGCATCAGCAGCAGGACTCCGCCGAACAGCGCAACCGTGGCGGTCGCGCGGATCGCGAGCGCCTGCGCGGCGCGTCCGGTTCCCATCAGGACGGGCTCGAAGCTAGCCGCCATTATGTCGAGTCCCGCGGCTATGCCGAGAAGGACCAGGATCGGATAGGCCCCCAGATAGCTCTTGCCCGCGATCAGCAGCAGCGCAGGCTGGCCCAGGATCGGAACAAGCAGGCAGGTGGCGAGGCCGACCGCCAGCGCGAGGTGGGTCGACTGCCGCACCAGCGTCAGCAGCCCCTCGTCCGCATTGCTCGCGCTGGCCCGCGAAAATTCGGGGAAGACGCCGCGCGCGAACATGTCCGATAGTCGAACCAGCGATTGGCTCAATTGGTAGGCGAGACGAAACTGCCCCGCAGCAGCCGCGCCGGTGAACAGCCCTACCAGCACGACCACAAGCTGCCGACTCGCTGCGCCGAGCGTCGTGTTAAGGTTGGTGACCAGCGCGAAATGCCAGAGGCCCGCGTTCTCGGCGGGCGCGCGCATCGTGTCTCGCCACCGGCTGAACAGACCGGGCGCAGTCCGCGTTGCGCTATACCAATAGACCGCCGCGGTCATCAGCTCGGACGCGGCCCACGCAACCAGAAAGCCGCTCACGGTCGCCTTGGTCGACACCGCGGCGAGCGCGCCGAAGAAGCGCACCAGCGGAGTCACCGCATCCGCTCCCGCGCCCAACGCAAAGCGTTCGTGCAGCCGCAGGATGCCGACCGCGGTCGACCGGAACGACAGAAGTAGGACGACGCAGAACAACATGCCCTGCTGCGTCTGGGTGATCGACCAGCCGAGCCGGGTATGGAGCACGTGAAGCGCAACCGCGGCGATGCCGCAGCCGACGAGCGCCGCGGCGAGATCGAGGCCGGCGCAGAAACGGACCAGACGGCCGAGGCCGTCCCTGTCTCCGCGCGCCCTGTGGATCATGCCGTAGCGCACTACGATCTGCCACGTCTGGAACCCCACCAGCGCCGCCACCGCCTGCGCGGTGGCGAGGATCAGCGTGAACTGGCCGAACTTCTCGACCCCCAGCGAGCGCGTGACGAGCGCAAGATAGACGATGGACAGGACCGCGCCGAAACCCTTGCCCGTCAGCAGCCAGCCGACGTTGCGAAGGGCGCGACCGAATGGGGTCGGGTGCCCCGGTGTGGAATCCAACGGCTTTCTTCCAATCGTGCTCGCGCGCTACAGCGTCGCCGCCATGCGCATCGCCTTCCTCTATATCGCAGAAGCCTATCAATGCTATCATGGCGCAGCGATCGCGCTCGAACTCGCCGCGCGGCCGGGCTGGACCGTCGATAATTGGTACAACGATCCGGAGACGCCGCATCATCTGGAGCGGGTGCGGATCGCCCACGGCGCGCCGCCGGTCGCCTATCACCCGCTTCGCCGGACGCTGCCGACGCGAGCGTTGCAGAGCGTCAAGCTGCTCGGGATGTTCAAGGATCTGGCGATGCGCGACAATGTCGCCGCGCTCGACGGCTATGCCGCGGTGTTTGCGGTCGAGAACACCGTCGCGGCGCTCCGCAGGCTGGGCGTGAGGCGGCCGCGGCTGATCTACAGCCCGCACGGCTTCGGCGACCGGGCGCGCGGCTACATTCCCCGGATCGCGACCTTCGACTATGTGCTGCTCGCCGGCAACAAGACCGCCCGGCGGATGCTCGCCCAAGGGCTGGTGCGCGAGGGGGACCACGCGCTCACCGGGTCGGTCAAGCTGGAGACCGCAGCGCGCCTCGCAGCCGCGATCCCCTCGCCCTTCGACGAGGTGCGCCCGACGGTTCTCTACAACGCGCACAAGGAGCCGAGGCTGACTTCATGGAACCGCTTCATCGAGCCGATGCTGGCCGAGTTCGCCGCGGACCGATCGATGAACCTTGTCGTCGCGCCGCACGTCAAGCTGTTCCGCCGTCGCAGCGAACGCCTGCGCACGCGATGGCGGGCGCGGAGCACGGGCAACGTGCTGGTCGATCCCGGGTCCGACCGTTCGGTCGACTTGAGCTATGCGCCGATCACGGACATCTATGTCGGCGATGTCAGCAGCCAGGTCTATGAGTTCCTTGCGACGCCGCGGCCGTGCGTGTTCCTGAACGCGCACCGCATCGACTGGCGTGACGACCCGAGCTTCGCGCACTGGCATCTCGGCGACGTCGTCGACGATCCGGCCGACCTGATGGCGGCGATCCGCGCCGCGCCTGCGCGCCACGCGCTCTATCGGGAGCGGCAAGCCCGCATGGCGGCGGAGACGCTGGGCGACACCAGTCCGGGCGCGGCCGCGCGCGCCGCGGACGCGATCGCAAGTTTTCTCGCGCGATGAAGGTCGGCTTCCTCTACAACCACGATGCGCTTCACCAGATCAGCCACACCGCGCCGGTGATCGCCGATCTGGTAGGCTATCCGGGCGTGCAGGTGTCGGTGCTCGCCTCATCCTCGGCGCAGGAACGGCAGGTGCGCAAGCTGATCGGCGACGCCGCCGCGCATGTCCGCTTCGTGCGGCTGCGGATCGGGCGGGCGGCGGGGATGCTCGACCGGGCGCTGCGCTTCGTCTCGCCGTTCCGCCGGGTCGCGGTGCTGCGCGAGAACGCGGCCGCGTTCGCGGCGTTGGACGTGCTGGTCACCCCGGAGACGACCTCCCTGATGCTCCGCGACCGCTACGGCGTGCGCGACCTCAAATTCGTCTGGATTCCGCACGGCGCGGGAGACCGATCGATCGGGTTTCATCCCGTCGCCCGCGGCTTCGATCTGGTGCTGCTGTCGGGCGCCAAGGTGCGCGACCGGATGCTCGCGGAGGGAATCATTCGCGCGGACGATCACGCGGTCGTCGGCTACCCCAAGTTCGACACGATCCCCGACGAGCCCCCGCCGCGGCTGTTCAAGGATGATCGCCCGATCGTCCTCTACAACCCCCATTTTGATCCGCGGCTGTCGTCCTGGTACACGATGGGACGCGACGTGATCGATTGGTTCGCGAATCAGTCGCGCTTCAACCTGATCGTCGCGCCGCATGTCATGCTGTTCCGGCGGCGGCTTCATGCATCGGTCGAGCACCGACGGCTGCGCTGGCGGCGCGACGTGGCGAAGCGCTATCGCGACTGCCCGAACATCCTGGTCGATCCCGGCAGCGAGCGGTCGATCGACATGACTTACACGCGCATGGCCGACATCTATCTGGGCGATGCGAGCAGCCAAATTTACGAATGGATCGCACGACCGAGGCCAGCGATCTTCCTGGATGCGTCGAACGCCGATTGGCGGGACGACCCCGATTTCGCGCACTGGCGTCTGGGCGACGTCATCCGCCACGTCGCCGACCTGCCCGGCGCGCTCGACCGAGCGATGGCTGATCCGCTGGCTTACCGCGCCGCGCAGGAGGAGGCGCGGGAGGCGACCTTCGCGCAAGGCGACGAACCCGCCTCTCGCCGCGCGGCGGCGGCGATCGTGGCGTTCTTCAGCCCGCAGGCCGGAACGCGCCGCCCTTCAGGTACAGCAACGTAATGGGGACCGCCGTGGTCCCGTTGCCGACCTGGACCTGCACCGTCCTGGGGTTCGGCTTGCGCGACAGCAGCACGTCGATGAGCGTGGTGCGGGGGTTGCCGGAAGCTCCCCCGCCGTCGCTGCGGTCCGTGTCGCCGTTGTTGTTGACGTCGTGGCGGACGTCCACCGCATAGACGCCGGCTCGAGGAACGGGAACGCAGGCGGTCACCCGGCCGGACGCCGGCACCGGCCATTCGATGCGGGTCAGTGCGCGTTTGCGATTGAAATAGTTGCTCGGCGGCCCTCCGAACACGCGAACGCGCACCTGCCCCGCCCGGTTCTTGAAGCCGGTTACGTCGACGAGCACCGCGGGCCCCGAATTGGGCGGACAGGCCGCAGGCGGCACGGCAGCCGCCAGGAGCAAGGAAATCAGCATTCACGAACTTTCTGACGCGGACATGGCGACGGAGCAAGCCTTGCCCGCGGTCGCATGGACCCATAGTGAATGGCCTTGCCCGCGCCATCCGAGGATCAAAGGCTTGCGTTTTCAAGCTCTGCTCGCTGTTCTGCTCCTGTCCGCTGCGCCCTCGCCTGCGCTCGCGCAAGCGTTGCCACCGCCGGTTCCGATGCCCGGCGACGGCCCGGAGGACGCGAGGCTGAAGCGGCTGTTCTACGATAGCGACGAGCGCGACATCCGCCTCAATCCGGTCTCGGCGATCCGGCGAGGCGACATGCGCTTCGCCGATCGGTTCGGCGATTATCTGACGGATCGCGCCGAGGCCGAGGAAAAGCGCAATATCGAGATCGACCTGGCGGCGCTCGCGACGATCGACCGGACCAAGCTGACCGCCGTCGACCAGATCGCCCATGACGTTTTCCTGCACGAGCGGCGCATGGCGCTGCGCTTCTTCGCGCCTGACATCCTGGCGATCCGCCGGGCCTTGCCGATGAACCATTTCGGCGGCTTCCACACCTTCTATCCCGATTTCGCGTCGGGCAAGGGCGCAGCGCCGTTCAAGACGGTGGCCGACTACGAGAACAACCTGAAGCGGAACGCAGGATACGCGGCGCTCTACGACCGAATCATCGCGCGGTTCCGCAGCGGGATGGCGCGCGGCGTGGTGCATCCGAAACTCGTCGTCGCCAACATGATCCGCCAGTTCGACAATCTGCTGGCTCAGGGCTTGGAGATGTCGACCTTCTACCAGCCGGCGACGATCTTCCCCGACACCGTCCCCGCGGCGGCTCGAACGCGGCTGAAGGGGGCTTACGCGAGGCAAGTGCGCGAGGTGATCGACCCCGCGCACCGCAAGATGCGC
The DNA here is from genome assembly GCA_005773165.1 of Sphingomonadales bacterium. Taxonomy (GTDB): domain Bacteria; phylum Pseudomonadota; class Alphaproteobacteria; order Sphingomonadales; family Sphingomonadaceae; genus Sphingomonas. The sequence continues at coordinate 5,501 of SXHP01000164.1, forward strand.
GACTTCCTCAAGAACGAATACCTGCCCCGCGCGCGCGACACCGTCGGACTGTCGGCGGTGTCAGGCGGCGCGGCGCTCTACGCGCTCAACGTCGAATCGAGCACCACGCTGCCGATGCGCCCTGCCGACATCCACACGCTCGGATTGAGCGAGGTCGCCCGCATCCTGCGCGAGATGGCGGCGCAGCAGCAGGCGGTCGGGTTCACGGGAACGCTGCCGCAGTTCTTCGAGCATCTCCGGACGGAGAAGCGTTTTCAGCCGAAGAGCGCGGAGGAAATCCGCTTGGGTTATGAGGCGATCGGGCGACGGGTCGACGCAAGGGTGCGCGAGCAATTCTCGCTTCTGCCCAAGACCAAGCTCGAAATCCGCCCCGTCCCCGACTACCGCGCGCAGAGCGACGCGGCGGGTTCGTACGAGGACGGCGCACCCGACGCGAGCAGGCCCGGCATCTTCTATTACAATACCTACGACCTGCCGAGCCGCTATCTCTGGGGCATGGAGACGCTGTACCTGCACGAAGCTGTCCCGGGGCACCATTTCCAGGTCAGCCTGGCGCAGGAGAACGCCGCTCTGCCCGCGTTCATCCGTTTTGGCGGGAACACAGCCTATGTCGAAGGGTGGGCGCTCTATGCCGAGACCTTGTGGCGTGAACTGGGGGTCGAAAGCGATCCGTATCAGCGGATGGGCGGGCTGAACGACGAAATGCTCCGCGCCATGCGGCTGGTGGTCGACACGGGTCTCCATGACAAGGGTTGGACGCGCGAGCAGGCTATCGGCTACATGCTCGCCAACTCACCGATGCCGCGCACCGATGCGATCGCCGAGGTCGAACGCTATACCGCTATTCCGGGGCAAGCGACCGCGTACAAGGTAGGACAGCTGACGATCTCCCGCGCCAAGGCCAAGGCGCAAGCTGCGCTCGGCGAACGCTTCGATCCTCGCGCGTTTCACGCCCAGGTGCTCGACACGGGCGCGCTGCCGATGCCGGTGCTGGAGGCGAAGATCGACCGCTGGATCGCGGCCGGAGGGAGATAGTTCCTGCTTCCACAAGCGCCGGTCAGAACAGGCGGGTCAGCCCATAGAAGGCCGCGCCGACCGCGGCAGACGCCGGTATGGTCACCACCCAGGCCATCACCACCGTTCGGGCGACGCCCCAGCGTACTGCCGAGGCGCGCCGCGCGGTCCCGGCGCCGATGATCGCGCCGGTGATCGTGTGGGTCGTGGATACCGGAATGCCGAGCGCGGACGCGGTGAAGAGCACGATCGACCCCGCGAGCGACGCGCTGAACCCCTGGTGCTGCGACAGCTTGGTGATCCGCGATCCCATGGTTTCGATGATCTTCCACCCGCCGGTCATCGTTCCCAGCGCGATCGCGACGTAGCAGCTGATCGCGACCCAGTGCGGCACCTCGAACGGGCCGGTGAGCCGCCCCGTGGAATAGAGCAGCACGGTGATGATCCCCATCGTCTTTTGGGCATCGTTGAGGCCGTGGCTGAGCGAATAGGCGGCGGACGACGCCAAATGGAGAACGCGAAAGCTGCGCTCCGCCTGGTTGGCCGTTGCGCGGACCAGCGCCCAGCTTGACGCCAGCATGACGAGCAGCGCGAGGAACATGCCGATGGTCGGCGACAACACGATCGCGAGCACGGTCTTGTTGAGCCCGGCCCATTGCACCACGTCCATCCCGCCGTGCGCGACGCCTGCGCCGATCAGTCCGCCGACCAGCGCATGGCTGGACGATGAGGGAATGCCGCGCAGCCACGTGACGACGTTCCAGAACATCGCGCCGCCCAGCGCGCCGAAAATGACTGCGGGGGTGACAATATCCTTGTCGATCAACCCCTTGCCGATCGTCTCCGCGACCGCGTGCAAGCTCGGGACGGCAATGGTCAGGAAATAGGCGGCGAAGTTGAAGAAGGCGGCGAACAGCACCGCCTTGACCGGAGACAGCAGCCGGGTCGCGACCACCGTTGCGATCGAGTTCGCCGCGTCGTGAAGACCGTTCAGATAATCGAACGCCAGCGCGAGGGCGATCAGCCCGACGAGCAGCGGGAAAGCGAGTTCATGCACCGGACGGTCCTTCCGTCACGAATGATCGATGACGATGCCGTCGATCTCGTTGGCGACATCTTCGAAAGCGTCGGTGATCCGCTCCAGATGCTTGTAGATCTCGCGCTCGACGACGAAACGCAACGTGTCGGTCGCGCCGTGATCGTGGAGCGCCCGCTTCAGGCCCGCCGCGTGGATATCGTCTGCGTGGCCCTCCATCCGGACCAGCCGCTCGGTCAATTCGTGGAGACGTGCGCCGTTCTGCGCCACATTGCGGAGCAGCGGCATCGCCTCCGCGGTCACCCGCGCGGCGTCGACGATGATCGCGGCCATGTCGGTCATTTCGGGCGCAAAGGTCGACACTTCGTAGAGCGAGATCGCATTGGCGGCGGCCTGCATCTCGTCGATCGTATCGTCCATCGCACCGATCAGGCTGGTGATCGCGCCGCGATCGAACGGAGTCAGGAAGGTCTTGCGGACCGTCTGCAGCACTTCGCGCGTGATGTTGTCGGCGTCGTGCTCGCGCTCGATCACCTCGCGGGCGTGCTCGTGAGCGCCGGGTCCGCCCTGGAGCAGCCGGCACATCGCCTCCGCACCCATCGTCACGGTGAGCGCATGCGCCTCGAACATCTCGAAGAAGTTGCCCGTGCGGGGAAGCAGGCGCTGAAACCAGGAAAACATCGATCCTACCTTTGATCCTTGCGCGACCCGGCCGAGCATGGTGCGGCGGGTCGCGACCTTGAACTCGGACGCGCTGAACGACCGTATCAACTCGCGCAGGTCGGGCTCGTCGACCGCCTCGGCCGCGTCGGCAAGCGAGAACCAGCGCCGCTCGCGCTCGCTCTGCTCCTTCCATCCGGCAAGCTCGTCGGTGACGGCGAGCGGAAAGACGTCGACGTCGACCATCAGCGAAGCGCCGCTGCCGCGGCGCTTGCGGTAGCGATAGCTGCCCAGCGGGGTTGGGCAGATTGCGCCCCGCAATCCCGCCTCCTCCTCCGCCTCGCGCGCCGCGGCGACATGCGGCGCAACGCCGCTCCCGATATTGCCCTTTGGAACAACCCAGCGCCGTGTGCTGCGCGATGTGATGAGCAGCACGCGCACGCCTCCATCGGCAGACCCGATGTCGGTGCGGTACGGCAAAGCGGCGATCTGGCGAATGGTGCGGGACTCGGGAGTGTAGCGGTTCGCGCCGCATGCTGGGGAACGCGCCGCATTGCAAGCGCGGTCCCCGCCTGTGGGCGGAACGTTACACCAAGGTTACACCAGCCGCGATCAGCTCTCCATCGAGCCGTCGACGCGACGCGGCAGCGATAGAGGGTTGCCGTTACGAAGCGCTTGCGGAAGCAGGGCCTCAGGCAGATCCTGATAGCAGACCGGGCGCAGGAAGCGCTCAATCGCCAAGCTGCCGACCGAAGTCGAGCGGCCGTCGGAGGTGGCGGGGAACGGTCCGCCATGGACCATCGCGTGCGCGACCTCGACTCCCGTGCCGAAGCCGTTCGCGAGCAGTCGACCCGCCTTGCGCTCGAGCAGCGGCAAGAGTTCGGCCGCGGCCGCATGGTCGCCCTCGTCTATGTGGAGCGCGATCGTGAGCTGGCCCTCCAGATGCTCGATCACCGCGCGCATCTCGCCGAGGTCGGCGCAGCGCACGACAAGCGCGGCGGGTCCGAACAGCTCCTCGTGGAGCGCAGGATCGGCTAGGAACTGCGCTGCGGTCGCTTCGAACACATGCGCATGCGCCTCATGCGGGCCGACAGGAGCGGGCCCCTGCCCGACCAGCTTGGCGAGCTCCGCGCGCTTGGCGACCCCCTCCGAATAGGCGGCGTGAATGCCTGGCGTCAGCATCGTCGCGGCGGGGACGTCCGCAAGCGCGCGCTCGGCCTCGGCGACAAAGGCGTCAAGGTCGGGACCGTCGATCGCCAGGAGAAGCCCCGGATTGGTGCAGAACTGCCCGGCGCCCAGATTAAGCGACGGCACGAAGGCGCGAGCGATCGCTTCGCCACGCGCCGCAAGCGCCTGCGGGAAGAGCAGCACCGGATTGATGCTCGACATCTCGGCATAGACCGGGATCGGTTCACGCCGCGCCGCAGCGGTCGCCATCAGCGCGGTGCCGCCGCCGCGCGATCCGGTGAAGCCCACCGCCTTGACCCGGTGGTCGGCGACCAGCGCGTTGCCGATCTTGCTTCCCGCGCCGATCAGCAGCGAGAAGACGCCCGCTGGAAGCCCGCAGGCCGCGCGCGCCTTGTCGACCGCGCCCGCGATCAGCGCGGACGTGCCGAGGTGCGCCGAATGCGCCTTGGCGATGACCGGACAGCCCGCGGCGAGCGCCGACGCCGTGTCGCCGCCCGCGACGGAGAAGGCGAGCGGGAAGTTGGATGCGCCGAACACCGCGACCGGGCCCACCGCGACCTTTCGAAGGCGCAGGTCGGGACGGGGCGCAGGCGTGCGGTCGGGCAGCGCCGGATCGATGCGGACGCCCGCCCATGATCCTTCGCGCAGCACGCCCGCGAACAGCCGCAGCTGCCCGACGGTGCGCCCGCGCTCGCCTTCCAGACGGGCGCGCGGCAAGCCGCTCTCGGCCATGACGCGGACGATCAGCTCGTCGCCGAGATCGAGGATGGCGTCGGCGATCGCCTCGAGAAAGCGCGCGCGGTCGACGGGCGCGGTCTCACGGAAAGTATCGAACGCCGCTTCGGCGAGCGCGCACGCACGCTCGACCTCGTTCGCGCCCCCGGCGCCGAAGGCGGGATCCAGCGGGGCGCCGGTCGCGGCCTCGACGGAGCGAAGCTCGCCCTCGCCGCCGTACACCGGCTCGCCGCCGATCAGCATGGTTCCGGTCAGCGCATCCATCATCATAGCCCCTTATGGTCAGCGTCGCGGCATATGCGTCCTGATTGTCGCAATGGGAAGACGCCCATCGTTCTTCTTGCCGCTTAAAAGGTAGCGATATCAGCCGAGCCCTTGCGCGCGCGCCCAGGCATGGAACAGTTCGGGCCAGACCGCGACCGGCCTACCCTGCGCCAAACGGAGGCCGAAACCGTGACCTCCTTGAGCGAACAGGTGCGTTTCGACCGGCACGCCTGCGGCCTTGCACGCAGCGCGGAACTCCAGCGTGTTGCCGACGTCGACCACCGCGTCGTCCTCGGCATGAAGGAGAAAGCAAGGCGGCGTGCCAGTGCTGACGTTTGCGGCGGTGGAATGGGCGCGCTCCAAGGCGCGGGTCGGGTTCGACCCGAGCAACAGGCTGCGCGAGCCTGGATGCGCGAGCGAAGGCGTCATCGATTGCACCGCGTAGATCGGTGCGGCGGCTGCCGGGCGCGCGCTCAGCCGATCCGCCGCATCGACCGCGGCATAGGTCCGTGCGGCGAAACGGGTCGCAAGATCCCCGCAAACGTGCCCGCCCGCGGAGAAGCCCACCGCCGCCACGCGCTCCGGCTGGATGCCGTAGTCCCGTGCCCTCGCCCGGATCAGCCGAACGCTGCGCTGGGCGTCCGACAAGGCGACATCGGGCCCCGCGCGCCACCCGTCGCCGGGCAGGCGATAAAAGAGCACGAACACCGTATAGCCCCGCGCCGTCAGCCAACGCGCGAGCTCGTAGCCCTCCTTGTCGATGACGACTCGAGCGTAGCCGCCGCCGGGCATCACCAGCACCGCCGAGCCGTTCGGGACTGCAGGTCGGAACACCACCAGCCGCGGTCGCGAGATGCCGCGGATCGAACGGTCGCTCAGGCCCGGGTCGCTGCTGCGCTCGTCGACCGCCTCGACCGGCGGTGTAGTGGGCATCCCAAGCGCGCCCTGCGGCCACAGATCGATCGTCTCGACCGGATCAATCGAGGTCGCGCCCGCGCGCGCTCCGATCGCCAATCCGGCGCCCAGCGCGGCCACTAACGCGGAACGCCGGTCGACCTGCATCAGAACTTGAACCGCGCGCCGAAATAGAACTGCCGCCCGGTGTGATGATAGACGCTCAGCCGATCCGCGGCGCTGTCGATATATTGGTCGACATACTGATCGGTCAGATTGATCGCCTCCAGGGTCAACGAGACATTGTCGGTGACCTTGAGCGAGGCGGCCATGTCGACGTTGATCGTCGAACGGACGCCTTCGACGTCGTTGAAGGTCGGTTGGCCCGAATTGGTGTTGAACGCCGGCCCGGCCCCCGGCGCGACGCCGTTGCGGCCGGGCACGTTGGTCAGATAGCCCGAGCGGTACGCGACCGACCCACGCAGCGAAAAGCGCTGGTCCTCGTAGTAGAGCGTGCCGTTGGCGCTGTGCTTCGACAGGTTGGTCAGCGGCCGCACGACCACGGGCGCGCCTACCGCGTTGGCGAGCGGATACTCGATGTTCGACTTCACGTACGTATAATTGGCTTGGATGCCGAGGTTCGACAGGAAACCGGGCAGGAACCGGAACGGTGACTGAAAGCCGATCTCGAACCCCTTTAGCGTTCCCCCGTCGCTATCGACGGGCTGAGTGACGGTGAACAGGTCGGTCGGCTGCGCGGTCGTGCCGGTGAGCAGGTCCGCTGGGAGCCCGAGCTGGTTGAACGGAACCTGCTGGGTGCTGGTCGCCACGAAAGACGAGATGTCCTTGTAGAACAGGCCGATCACCAGCGCCGTCTCGCGGTTGAAGTAATATTCGAACGACAGATCGACGTCCGTCGCCTCCGTCGGGTTCACAAACGGATTGCCGAGCGTCAGCGTGCGGTTGCCGCCCGATACCGAGAAGGAGCCGCCCGGGTTGACCGTGCCGATGTTCGGTCGCGCCATCACTCGCGCGGCGGCGGCGCGCGCGACCAGCTTGTCGGTCAGGTCGGCCGACACGTTCAGTGAAGGTAGCCAATTGTCGTAGGTACGATCGACCTCGACCAGCAGGAAGCCGTTGGCGAGGTTCTGATAGCCGCTCGACGTCTGCTTGGTCTCGACCCAGCGGACGCCCGCGTCCATCTTGACCGGAATTCCGGCGACGTCGCCTGCATAGGCGATCTGGCCGTAGAAGCCGAGATCGCGCTCGTCGACCGTCGTGAAGTTGCCGCGCGCGCTCGCATTGGTGACTCCGGTCAACGCGAACCGGCCGGTGTTGGAATAGATGCCGAGCGTGTCGGCGAACCGGCCCAAGTCGGGCACGACGAAGCCGCTCGGCGTGCCCTTCAGCTCGGTGTCGGGGCTGAACGAATAGATGCGCGACAACGGGCCGAGCTGCCCGGGCGCGACCAGCCCGGCGACGTCGGTCTCGCTGGCGCGGCGAAACTCCTGCGAACTGTAGCCATATTTCTTGTAATCGCCGCCGACGCGAAGCTTGAGCGCCTCGGTCGCGTCCAATTCGAACTGTCCGCGTCCGACTCGGAAATCGTTGTCGACGTACTGCGGGCGCAGCCGGATCTCGGCCAGCGTGAAGGCCGCGGGATCGAGGACGTTGAGATTGCCGTAGCCGAACCGCGGATTGCGCCCGTCGGTGAAGTCGTAGGTATAACCCTGCACGTTGTTCGCATCGAGCGCGACCGTGGTCTGGATCGGGTTGGCGAACGCCGACTTGGAATAGCCCCCCAGCAGGTCGATCCGAGCCCGGTCGCCAAAGGCTTGGCGGAGCGAGCCGGTGTATTGCTGGAACTCGGTGGTCAGCCGGTCGAACCGGGACTCGACACGGACGTCGACGTTGTTGAACGTGCCGGAGACGAGGCTGTTGGTCTCGTTGACCACCGCGCCAGGCAGGATCACCGTCTGCGGCTTGCCCGTCCCTGAGCGGCTGAACGAGATCGCCTCCAGATACTGTTCCGCTCGTTCAGAGGTGAACTTGGCGTAGAGCGCGTCGAAGCTGAGCAGCGTCCTGTCGCTCGGCTGCCACTGCACCGATCCGGTGAGACCCAGCCGCTCGGTCTGGTACCGGTAGCTGTCGTAGCGCGGAATGCGCGGGTGAAAGAAGGCGAAGCCCTGCTGGGCGCCCTGCGGCGGCGTCGAGGCGGGGGCGAACCCGCCGTTGTCGGAGCCACGCTCCCAACGCACGGTGGACGGCCCCTCCTCCAGGATGCCGCGCTCCGAATAGGAGCCCGATACGAGGACGCCGATCGTGCCGTCCGCGAACTTGGCGGAGACAAGCCCGGCGAGCTTCGGGTCCACCGCGTTCGACAGATCGTTGAGCCCGATCTGCCCCGAACCGGCGACCGTGAAATCGTCGCGATAGTCGAGCGGGCGTGCGGTCTGCAGGTCGACGGTCGCGCCGAGCGAACCTTCCTCGACGTCCGCCGACGCGCTCTTGCGCACGGTGATGGAGTTGAACAGCTCGGACGCGAAGACGTTGAAGTCAAAGGAACGGCTGCGATTCGCGCCGCCGCTGGCGTCCGCGCCGCCCGTGGTCGACAGCCCCTCGATGCCGTTGATGCGGACGCGGGTGAAGTTCGGGCCGAGCCCGCGCACGGTGATGTTGCGCCCTTCGCCCTGATCGCGGGTGATCGCGACTCCGGGGATGCGCTGGATCGATTCGGCCAGATTGTTGTCGGGAAAGTCGGCGATGTCCTCCGCCTTGATGACGTCGACGATGCCGGTCGCCTCGCGCTTGGTGTCGAGGGCCGCGTTCAGCGAGGCGCGGAAACCGGTGACCACGATATCGGCCTGTGTTCCTGCGTCGCCCTCCGGCACGCCGGTCCCGGCCTGGTCCTGCGGCGCCGTCGCGGGCAGGTTGCTTGCGTCGGACGGCCCGGTCTGCGCCAGCCCCGCCGACGGAAGCCCCAGCGCGGCGGCGAGCGCCAGCGCGGACGTGCTCTTCAGCATGGCCGGGAGCCATGTCGCCACGATGCGGTGATCGTTCATCATCCCCTCCTGCACGGTTGCGCGTTGCGCCCCAGCCGATCCCTGGTGTATCGCGGTAACCGGTGTCACAATGTGGACCCGCTTGGCGCAAGCTGTCAAGGTGCCGCCGCGATCATTGTACTGGCAGGAGAACGCCGAGATGAAGCCGATGCTCTGCACCGCCGCCGCGCTGCTTGCCGTGCCCAGCCATGCGCAGACTCCGCCCTCGCGGCCGATGGTCGTCGTCGACGAAGCGGCGACCAAGCGCGACGAGCCGCCTCCGCATGGCGCGATCGGGATGAGCACCGCCTACCGGATCAGCGACGCGGTGCCGGGGCGCTCGATGGAGTTCCGCAAGCGCGTGCTCCATCCCGGCGCCGTGATCGGCGCGCACGTGATCGCGCATGATGAGGTCTATTACGTGCTGTCGGGCCGCGGCGAAGTGTTCTCGGGCAAGGACAGGCGCGCGATCGGTCCGGGCAGCGCGGCGTACCTGTTCTCGGGCGAGAATGTTGGCATCAAGCAGCTCGGGGCTGAGCCGCTGACGCTGATCATCGCCTATCCGATTCCGGGCAAGTAGGTCGCGGTCACGTCCCCGGCTGGATGTACGGCACGCGGGCGAAGATCTCGCGCTCCCAGCCGCGCGGGTCTCGCTCCACTCGGCTGCGAGTGTCGAAGATCATCGTCGCGCGGGTCGCGAGATCGTATTGCGGCCAGCCCCTGCCGGGCACACCCGTCTCAGCAAAGGCGACGAAGCGGTCCTGCATCGCCTGGCTCACGGCCTGCGCGTCGGCCGCGGTGCCGGTCTGCGATCCGGGCGCGCCGAGGGTGCCGAAGACGAGCGGAATGTCCATCGTGTGGAACGCGCCGCGCCGCGGATCGGTGCGAGAGGCGAAGTCGAGCTGATAGACATAGGCGGGCGTCCCTGCCCGCGCCCGCGCCTCCGCCTCGATCACCTGCCCCGGCCAGCTCCGCCCTGCGGTGGTGGCTGCGTAGAAGACCTGCGTCGACGACCAGCCGGGCTCGCGGGCGCGGTACTGAGCGACGACCCATTCGGGCAGGATGTCGACGCGCAGCTCGGGGGCCATCCGCTCGGCTAGGTTGTCCCACGTCAGACCCTTCAGCTTGGGCAAGTCCGGCGCGATGAACGCCCCGGTCTCCTGGCGGGTGTTGCCGAGGATCATCGGTACGCGGAGGCTCTGCGGGTGCGCGTCGGGCCAGAACGGATGGCGGTCGAGCGAGCGCATGTCGAGGACGGGACCGAAGTAGACGCCGCCGCCGAGGATCGGATCGACCGCGTTGAGCGCCTCCACCAGCCGCTCCTGCGGCATCGTCAGCAGCGGCGACAGGTCACGCTCGCCGACCTTCAGCCGCGCGAGATAGGCGCGGGCGCGCGCGGTCGCGTTCAGCGGGCCGGAGGCGGTGACCTGTTGCCCGCTCATCGTCGCGGCGCGATGGAACAGTCCCTTCGCGGCGGGCATCGCCATCATCGTCGCGATCTTCGCGCCGCCGCCCGACTGGCCGAAGACGGTGACTCGCGCCGGGTCGCCGCCGCACGCCGCGATATTGTCGCGCACCCATTTGAGCGCGAGGACAAGGTCGAGCTGCCCGGCGTTGCCACTGTCGGGGAACCGCGGATCGAACCGGGCAAGGTAGAGGTAGCCGAAGGCGTTGAGGCGGTGGTTGACCGTCACCACCACCACATCGCCGCGCGCCGCCAAGTGACGGCCGTCGTTGAGCGGATCGGTCGAGCTGCCGTTCGCATACGCGCCGCCATGGATGTAGACCATCACCGGCTTGCGCGCGGGCCGGTTCGCGTGCGCGGACCAGATGTTGAGGAAGAGGCAGTCTTCCGACTGCGGCTGATATTGGCGGCTCGACTGCGGACTGACCGGGCCGAACGCGAAGGCCGAAACGACCTCCCCCGCGCGATGCTCCGGCACGGGCGCGCGGAAGCGTTCGGCGCGGCCATAGCGGATGCCCTTGAACGCGGTCACACCGTTCACGCCGGGGCCGAGCGGCGCACCGGCGAACGCCCCCGCGGCGCACCGCACGATCACTGAAGGTAACGGCGGTATCGCGCGCGCCGTACCCGCGGCGAGCAGCGCGGCTCCGCCGCCGATCACCCCGCGGCGGGTCCAATCGTCAGCGGCGGACATCCAGCCCGCCCGCCAGATAGGCGTCGATATCGGTCTGGCGGAACAGCGCGGCGTCGCCAGGGAGCGAATGCTTGAGCGCGGCGAGCGCGAGTCCGATCTCCGCCGCACGGTCGATCCCCCAGCCGGAGCGAAGCCCGTGGAGCACCCCCGCCGCAAAGGCGTCGCCGCCGCCGACCCGGTCGACGATGCCCGCGATCGTCGCCTCGGCGGTCTGCGCGGCGCGGTCGCGCGCGTCGATGCGGGCGGAAAGGCGGTTGACGTCGACATTCTCGACATGGCGCGCGGTGGAGGCGATCAACTGGAGCTTGGGGAAGGCGGCGAAGGCGGCCTCCGCGGCCTCACGGCGGCGGTCCTCGCCTTCGCCCGAAAATTCGCGGCCGAGCAGCAGGCCGACGTCGCGGTGGTTGCCGAACATCAGATCGGCCTCCGCGACGATCTCGGTCAGGATCACGCGCGGATCGGCGTCCCACTTCTCCCACAGCTTGCCGCGCCAATTGCCGTCGAACGACACCGCGATCCCCCGCGCGGAGGCGGCGCGTGCGGCGGCGACTGCGGTCTGCGCGGGCACGGGGCCGAGCGCGGGCGTAACGCCGGACAGGTGCAGGCGGTCGACGCCTGTGAGGAGCGCGTCCCAATGCCACGCCTCGGCGGGCGCTTGCGCGAAGGCGGAGTGCGCGCGGTCGTACAGGACTTCGGTTGCGCGCACCCCCGCTCCCGAGGTCACGAAGTAGAGGCCGATGCGCTCGCCCGCGAACGCGACACGGCCGGTGTCCACGCCATGTCCTCGCAGGATCGACACCGCCGCGCGGCCCAGATCATTGTCGGGGACCACCGTCGCGAACCCGACATCCTGCCCGAGGCGGGCGAGTGCAGTAGCGACATTGGCTTCCGCGCCGCCCAGCCAGACGTCGAGCCTTGGCGATTGCATCAGCAGTTCGCGCCCGGGCGGCGACAGGCGAAGCATGACCTCGCCGAACGCCAGGAACTTGCCCATCGCCCTGTCCTTCCCGTTCAACGCGCGAGCCAGCCGCCGTCCACGGCAAGGATGTGGCCCTGAACATAGTCCGACGCGCGGCTTGCGAGGAACACCGCAGCGCCGCCGAGGTCGCTCGGGTCGCCCCAACGTGCCGCCGGAATGCGGTCGAGGATCGCCTTGTTGCGGGTCTCGTCGGCCTGGAGCGCGGCGGTGTTGTTGGTCGCGATATAGCCGGGCGCGATCGCGTTAACGTTGACGCCCTTCGCCGCCCATTCGTTGGCGAGCAGCTTGGTCAATCCGCCGATGCCCGATTTGGAGGCGGTGTAGCTCGGCACGCGGATGCCGCCCTGGAAGGTCAGCATGGATGCGATGTTGATGATCTTACCGCGTCCATGCGCAATCATGTGACGTCCCGCGGCTTGCGACAGGAAGAACACCGATTTGAGATTCGTGTCGACCACCGCGTCCCAATCCTCCTCGGTGAAGTCGACCGCGTCGGCGCGACGGATGATCCCCGCGTTATTGACCAGGATGTCGAGCCCGCCGAGTCTGGCGACGGTCTCTTCGACGACGCGGCCGACAGGCTCGATCGTCGCCAGGTCGGCGGAGATGACGTCCGCCTTGCGGCCGAGCGCGCGCGCCTGGGCGACGGTGTCCTCGGCGGGGGTGCGGCCGACGCATGCGACGTCCGCGCCCGCGCTCGCCAGCGCCAGCGCGATCGCCTGGCCGATGCCGGTGTTCGCCCCGGTGACGACCGCGACCTTGCCGGTCAGATCGAAGGGGTTGTTCATGCGAGCTGGCAGATGTCGAGGACGTTCATGTCCGTATAATCCTGGTTCTCGCCCGCCATCGCCCAGATGAAGGCATAAGCCTTGGTCCCCGCACCCATGTGGATCGACCAGGGCGGGCTGATCACCGCTTCCTCGTTGGCCATCACGATGTGGCGCATCGCCTCGCCTTCGCCCATGAAGTGCATGACGCGATCGTTGGGACCGTCGAGCTCGAAGTAGAAATAGATCTCCGACCGACGCTCATGAATGTGCGGGGGCATGGTGTTCCACACGCTGCCCGGCTTCAGGACCGTCAAGCCCATCACGAGCTGCGCCGATTCGCAGACGCCCGGAATGACGAGCTGGAAGATCGTCCGCTCGTTCGATTCCTCCAGGCTGCCGCGCTCCAGAGCGTTGGCGTCGGCGATGCCGAGCTTGCGGGTCTGACACGCCTTGTGCGCCGGGCAGGACGCCAGATAGAAGCGCGCGCCTGCGCCTGAGAACTCGACATCCCGAGCGCCCATGGTGACGTACAGGCAGTCCTTGTTTCCGAGCTCGAACGTCTCGCCGTCGACGGTGACGGCGCCCGCCGCCTGCCCCACGTTGACGATCGCCAGCTCGCGACGCTCGAGGAAGGGATGGCCGGCCGCGGAGGGCGGCTCGGTTTGCGCGGGCAGCTTGACCGGGGTGTCCGTCACCGCGACCCCGCCGATCACGAAGCGGTCGGCATGGGTGTAGTTGAGCACGCACTCGCCCGAGCGGAACAGCCCCTCGATCAGATAGCGGTCGCGCAGCTCGTCGTTGGAGACGCACTCCATCATGTCGGGGTGGGTGGCGTAATAGGTGCGGTCGAACATGGGGTGCTCCTCAGGCCGCGATCGCGGCAGGTACGGATGAATCGATTCGGTACGCGCGGCGGACGAGGCCGCTGGTGAGCTCGTGCGCAAGGTCGGCGGCTTCCCAGTCGGCGATGCGGTGCTCGGCAACCAATCGGGCGAGAAAGGCGCAGTCGACCCGGCGCGCGACATCGTGGCGCGCGGGGATCGACAGAAAGGCGCGGGTGTCGTCGTTGAAGCCGACGGTGTTGTAGAAGCCCGCGGTCTCCGTCGTCATCTCGCGGAAGCGGCGCATGCCTTCGGGCGAATCGTGGAACCACCAGGCGGGGCCGAGCTTCAGGCACGGATAATGCCCGGCGAGCGGCGCGAGCTCGCGGGCGTAGGTCGATTCGTCTAGCGTGAACAGGATGATCGACAGGTCACGCTCGCCGCCCACCACGTCGAGCATCGGCTTCAGGGCGTGGACATATTCGGTGCGGCCGGGGATGTCGGCGCCCTTGTCGCGGCCGTGCGTGGCGAACAGCCCGGCATTGTGGTTGCGGACGGAGCCTGGATGGATCTGCATGACCATGCCGTCCTCCACGCTCATCCGCGCCTGCTCGGTCAGCATCTGAGCGCGGAACAGTTCGGCGTCGGCGGGGGTCCAGTCGTCGCCGATGACCCGGGCGAACAATGCCTCGCACTCGAGCGTCGAGAGATTGGCGGTGGCGGCGGTCGGATGGCCGTGATCGGTCGCGGTCGCGCCCGCGGCGCGGAAGTCGGCGCGGCGTTTACGATGCGCGGCGAGATAGCCGCGCCAGGAGTAGACGTCCTCGCCGGTCAGCTCGGCGAAGCGCCGCATCGCGGGCTTGAACGCCTCGTGCTCGACATCGATCACCCCGTCGGGACGATAGGTGGTGACGACCCGCCCGCTCCAGCCCGAGCGCTGGATGGCATGATGCGCGTCGAGGCTGTCGTGCGCGCCTTCGGTGGTCGCGAGGAAGTCGATGCGGAAGCGGTCGAACAACGCGCGCGGGCGGAAGGCGTCGGTCGCGAGCTTACCGGTGATCGCGTCAAAATATTCGTCGGCGGTCGCAGGTTCGAGCGCCACCGTAAGGCCGAAGACCTCGGAGAAGACGTGATCGAGCCACATCCGCGACGGCGTGCCGCGGAACAGGTAATACTGGTCAGCAAACACCTGCCAGGCTGCGCGGGCGTCGGTTGCAGGCGGACCGTCGCGGCGCGGGATCGCGAGCGCGTCGAGGTCGACCCCTTGGCTGTAGAGCATGCGGTAGAGGTAATGGTCGGGGGCGAGCAACAGTGTCGTCGCGTCGGTCCAGTTCGCGTCGGTTGCGAACCAGTTCGGGTCGGTGTGGCCATGCGGCGACACGATCGGCAGATCAACGATCTCGGCATAAAGCGCGCGCGCGATGCCGCGTGTGCCAGGATCGGCGGGAAACAGCCGGTCGGGGTGCAGCTCCAGAGACCTTGCCATCTCATCCTCTCTGCGACGTCTCAGCGCCGTCTTTATTGGTAACCGGTGTCAGTTAGCTGTCAAGAATTTAGGCGACCGGCGCGACCGAGGCTCGGCGGATAAGAGTCGAAAGGAACAGCGACGGCTCCTCCACCGTGTCTCCACCGTCGTCCTCCTCCGCTCCCCCGGAAATCAGCTTCAAGGCGGCCGAACGCGCCATGGACGCGATCGGCCAGCGCACGGTGGTCAGCGGCGGCCAGATATGCGCGGCGATCGGGGTGTCGTCGAAGCCGATGATCGACAGATCACGCGGGACGTCGAGCCCACGCTGCCGCGCCGCGTGGATCACCCCCGCCGCCATCTCATCATTGCAGGCGAAGACCGCGGTGGGTCGCGGCATGACGTCCAGGAGCCGCTCACCCGCAGTGACGCCCGAATCGAAGGTGTAATTGCCGTCGGCGATCATGCTCCGCGGCAAGGCGACGCCAGCTTCGGCGAGCGCATCCTCAAAGCCGAGCCGCCGCTCGCGCGCCGAGCGGAAACCGTGCGGTCCGGCGATCAGCCCGATGCGGCGGTGCCCTTGTGACAGCAGATATTCGGTAGCGCCGCGTACCGCCTCGCGATCGTTGGAGGCGACCATGTGTTCGGGCGTGTCGAGCGTCACCGACCCCATCCGGACATAGCGGCAGCCGATCGCGTCGCAGAGTTGCGCGACCGAATCGTTCTCACACACCGGCGGCATCAGCAGCACGCCGAACAGCCGCTGCCGCTCCAGGAAATGGCGCAGGTCGTCGAGCATCGTCGGCGAACCGCGGTCGAGCGGGCGCACGACCATCTCGAATTCCGTGCCGCGTAAGGCCTCCAGCATGCCCTGCTGGACGTTCATCACGGTCTGCGCGTTGGGGTTGTCGTGAACCAGGCCGATCAGGAAATTGCGGCGGAGCGCCAGCGCGCGCGCCTGAGGATTGGGGATGTAGCCCAGATCGCCGATCACCGCCTCGACCCGCGCGCGCGTTTCGTCGCCGAGCAGCGGCGAGCGGTTGATGACGCGGCTGACCGTCTTCTTCGATACGCCCGCGATGCGCGCAACATCGTTGATCGTCGGCTGGCCGGTCTTCTGCATCGGCGAGAGGCATAGCCAGCGGAATGGCGATCCGCTAGCCCATCCTCTTGCAGGCGGATTGTGCATGCGGCAAACTGACACCGGTTCCCGGGAAGCTCTGAGAGGATGAACCGTGGCGAAGGCGGTACAGGTCGACACGGGCGACAGCGTGGCGACGCTGATCGAGGATGCGCGGGCCGGCGACACGGTGGACGGCGTCACGCTCACCGCCGACATCCCGCGCGGGCACAAAGTCGCGCTGCGCGCCATTCGGGCGGGTGAGCCGGTGACCAAGTTCGGCTTCCCGATCGGCGTTGCGCGAAAGGCGATCGTCCCCGGCGAGCATGTTCACAGCGGCAATCTTGCGACCGGTTTGGGCGGCACGCTCGATTACCGCTACGAACTCGCTCCTGCCGCCGTCCTGCCGCACGCCTCGCTCGCGAGCTTCCAAGGCTATGTCCGCGCCGACGGACGGGTCGGTACGCGCAACGAGATCTGGGTTCTGCCCACTGTCGGCTGCGTCGCGCGCACCGCGGAGCGGATCGCGCAAGCCTCGGCGCGCGCACTCGGCAGCCAGATCGACGGCGTTCACGCTTTTGCGCATCCGCACGGTTGCTCGCAACTGGGGCACGACCTCGACGGCACGCGGTCGATTCTGGCGAGCCTCGCCTGCCATCCGAACGCGAGCGGAGTGTTGATCATCGGCCTCGGCTGCGAAGAAAATCAGATCGCGGCGCTGATCGCGGAGGTGCCGGAGTGGCGTCGGCCTGCGATCCGCACCTTGATCGCCCAAGCGAGCGCCGACGAGGTCGAAGAGGGTTGCGCGCTGGTCGCCGAACTCGCTGAACAGGCGACGTGCGAACGGACGACGGTGGGTCTCGAACGCCTGGTGCTGGGGGTGAAATGCGGCGGGTCGGACGGATTGTCGGGGCTGACCGCGAACCCGCTTGTCGGGCGCGTCAGCGATCGGGTGAACGCCGCGGGCGGACGCGTGATAGCGACGGAGATCCCCGAGTTGTTCGGAGCCGAGCGGATGCTGATGCGCCGCGCGGCCGACCAACACGTATTCGATCGGCTGGTCGAGCTGGTGAACGGCTTCAAGCAGTATTTCATCGATCACGGCGAGCCCGTCTCGGATAATCCTTCCCCCGGCAATGTCGCGGGCGGGATCACCACGTTGGAGGAGAAGTCGCTCGGCGCGGTGCAGAAGGCTGGGCACGCGCAGGTCGCCGACGTGATCTCCTACGGCGCGCAGGCGGCGAGGGACGGGCTGACGATCCTGGAGGCGCCCGGGAACGACGCGGTGTCGTCGACCGCGCTCGCCGCCGCCGGAGCCACCGCTATCCTGTTCACCACCGGGCGCGGCACGCCGATGGGCTTTCCGGTTCCGACCGTCAAAATCGCGTCGAACAGCGATCTTGCGCGGCGCAAGCCGGGGTGGATCGACTTCGATGCGGGAGCGGTGCTCGACGTCGGGATGGATGCGACCGCGGATGCGCTCGTCGCCAGACTCTGCGCGATTTCCTCCGGCGCGGCGACGGCGGCCGAACGCAACGGCGAGCGCGAGATCGCCATCTGGAAACGAGGGGTAACGCTTTGACACTGCTCTCTCGAGCGACGCTCGGACACGTGCCGCAGGCGGTGGCGCGGCCCGCCTATGCCGATGCAGGCGTCGGAATCGTCCATTTCGGACCGGGCGCGTTTCATCGCGCGCACCAGGCGGCGTATGTCGACGCCTTGCTCGGTGACGATCCCCGATGGGGCATCGCCGCGGTGTCGCTGCGCACGCGCGGCACGGTGGACGCGCTCAGCCGCCAGGATGGATTGTATACGCTGGCGATCCGCGATGCGGAGCCGTCGATGCGGGTGATCGGGGCGCACCGGCGTTTCCTGGGGCCCGAAGACGCGGCCGAAACGCGCGCGCTGCTCGCCGACCCAGCAGTCGGGCTGGTGACGGCGACGGTGACCGAAAAGGGCTATTGCCTCGGCGTAGACGGCACGCTCGATATGGCGCACGCCGACATTGTTCACGATCTGGGCGGAGCCGCGGTTCCGCGGAGCGTGGTCGGGTGGATCGTCGCGGGTCTGGCGGCCCGGCGAGCCGCGGGCCTCGCGCCCTTCGTGCCGATGCCGTGCGACAATCTCGCGAACAACGGCGCGAAGCTGCACGCCGCGTTGATCGCCTATGCCGAAGCGAAAGACCAAGGGCTGGCGGACTGGATCGCGGGCGAAGTGCGGGTCCCCTCCACAATGGTCGACTCGATCACACCCGCGTCTGACGCGGCACTCGAAGCTGCCGTGGCCGCGGGGCTCGGGCTCGAAGATCGCGCGCCGGTGCAGCGCGAGGCGTTCGCGCAATGGGTGATCGAGGATGTCGGCGGCATCGGCCCCGACCTCGCGGGGGCTGGCGCGATCGTCACGAACGACGTCGCCGGGTATGAGAAAGCCAAGCTGCGTATCCTGAACGGCGCGCATTCGACTCTCGCCTATGCCGGACTGCTGCGCGGACATGCGAGCGTCGGCGACGCGATGGGCGACCCCGCGCTCGCCGGGTTCGTCGACGCCATGCTGCGCGAGGACGTCATCCCCATGCTGCCCGCGATCGCAGGTCTCGATCTCGACGCTTATCGCGCGGCGGTGCTGGCGCGGTTCCGCAATCCGGCGATCGTCCACCGGCTGGACCAGATCGCGCAGGACGGATCGCAGAAGCTGCCGTACCGATTGGGCGACACCCTGCTCGCCAACCGCGCGCAGGGCCGGATGCCGACGCGGACGGTGGCGGCGTTCGGGTGCTGGATCGCGTTCCTTATGCGACGCGCGCGCGAAGGGACTCCGATCCTGGATCCGCTCGGAAGCCGCCTGGCCGAACTCGCAGGCCGTGGCAACGCGGCCGACGTGGTCGCGGGGCTTATCGCAAGCGGTAGCGGCGTCCCGCCGGAGGTCGGCGGCGATCACGCGCTTGTCGAGCTGATGAAGCACGCGGCGCAATCTGCGGATGCGGCCGCGTGGGAGAACATCATCGGCTCTTGTCACTGACACCGGTTTCCCATAGCGTCGCGCGCAAGACCATCAGGGGAGGATTGGCCGTGAATCAACGCGAGCCGACAGAGAATCACGTCGCGGTCGCGCGCAGCTTCGTTGACGCCCGACGTTCGGGCGCCGCGCTGTCCGACTATCCGGGCACGGCGCCCGAGACGCTCGCAGACGCCTATCTCGTTCAGGACGCGGCGATCGCGCTGGACGGGCGGCAGGTCGTCGGCTGGAAGGTCGGGCGGATCAATCCGCCGCGCGGAGGCGCAGACCGGCTCGTCGGCCCGATCTTCGCCGACCAGGTCATCCACCGCGACGGCGCGACGATGCCGGTCATCGTCGACGGTTTCGCCGCGGCCGAAGCCGAATTCCTGCTGCGCATCGGCGTTGCGCCCGAGCCGACCAAATTTCGCTACACCATCGACGAAGCGCGCGCATTGATCGACGCGGTGCATGTCGGCATCGAGATCGCGAGCTCCCCTTATCCCGGCATCAACGCGGACGGCCCGGCCGTGACGATCAGCGATTTCGGCAACCACAACGGCCTGCTGGTCGGCGCGGAAGCGGACGGCTGGCGCGAAAACGACATCACCGGATGGCGCGTCGAGTTGCTGATCGACGGCGAGGCTGCGGGTTCGGCGACCGCTGCGGCGATGCTGGACGGCCCGTTCGGCGCAGCGCGCTTCCTCTTCGAGCATGCCGCGGCGCGCGGCGTTGCGCTGAGCGCGGGACAGTGGATTTCGAGCGGTGCGGTCACCGGTGTTCACGAAGTCAGGGTCGGTCAGCGCGTCGAGGCTCGCTTCGACGGACGGCTCGCCGTAACGTGCGAGATCGAGGCGCAATAAGCGCACCCCGGGGGAGGATACGAGCGATGGCGACGGCGGAGACGGGGATGGCGGCGGCGACGGCACGGACCGGCCGTTATCGTTGGGTGATCGTGGCGATGCTCTTCGCCGCGACCGCCATCAACTACATCGATCGGCAGATGATCGGCGTGCTGAAGCCGACCCTGCAGGGTGAGTTCGGCTGGTCCGAAAAGGATTTCGCGGGCATCATCTTCTGGTTCCAGCTTGCATATGCGATCGGGTACCTCGCGTTCGGCAAGGTGGTTGATACGATCGGCGCGCGGCTTGGCTATACGGTCGCGATCGTCGTCTGGACGATCAGCCACATGGCGCATGGCCTCGCGAGCGGGATCACATCCTTTGCCCTCGCCCGCTTCGGGCTCGGCATCGGTGAATCGGGGAACTTCCCGGCGGGCATCAAGGCGGTGACCGAGTGGTTTCCCCAGCGGGAGCGCGCTTATGCGATCGGGCTGTTCAACGCGGGCGCCAATGTAGGCGCGATCATCACCCCGCTGCTGGTGCCTTTCCTGGTGCTCGCCTTTGACTGGCGCGCGGCCTTCTACATCACCGGCGTTTTCGGCATCATATGGCTCGCCGCCTGGCTGATGATCTATCGTCACCCGGCCGAACACCCGCGTGTGTCCGCGGGCGAGCTCGCCTATATTCAGCAGGATCCAGCTGATCCGGTCGAGCCGATGTCCTGGGGTCGGGTCGCGACGATTCGGGAGACCTGGGCTTATGCGCTGGGCAAGTTCTTCATCGATCCGATCTGGTGGTTCTTTCTGTTCTGGCTGCCGGGCTATCTGTTCGAGCGCTACGATCTCGACCTCAAGACCTTCGGCCTGCCGCTCGCGGCCATCTACCTGATTTCGGACTTCGGCAGCATCGCAGGCGGCTGGATGTCGTCCAAGCTGATCGCGGCAGGCAAGACGCCCAATTATGCCCGCAAGCTGACCATGTTCGTCTGCGCCGTGTGCGTGCTGCCCATCTTCTTCGCGCAAGGGATCAGCAGCGTCTGGGGCGCGGTTGCGGTGATCGGGCTGGCGACAGCGGCGCACCAGGCGTTCTCGGCCAACCTGTACACATTGCCGTCGGACATCTTCCCACGTGGAGCGGTCGGGTCGGTGATCGGCATCGGCGGGACGGTTGGGGCGATCGGCGGCATGGGAATGGCGCTGTTCACCGGCTACATCCTGGACGCGACGAACAACAATTACTCCATCCTGTTCGCGATCGCAGGAAGCGCCTATTTCGTGGCGCTCGCGGCGGTCCACCTCCTCAGCCCGAGCCTGGCGCGGGTCGAGGCCTGATCGGGACAGAAGGGACAGGCTCCAGCGAGGCGCTCAGCAAGCGGCGTCTCCAGCATGATGATCGGACCGTAGGCGGGTGACGGGCGCAGTCGGATCGGCGAGCCAGCGCGTCGCGCTGTTCCAATGACTGCGCTCGATCAATCGCCTTCTCGCTCCGCCGCCGCTATCGGAGCGCCGTGACTGTTCCCCTCTGGGCCGGCTTCGAGTGCGGCCATCTCGGCTGGTGCGACCAGGACCTGCTCCACGACACCCGCCACACTCCCGAAACCGACATGACGCGGCATTATCAGGACGCGGAGGCGCTCGGCGTCCGGGTCGCGCGCGACGGGCTGCCCTGGCGGCACGATCCCGCCGGGCGGGTCGCCGCCGCGCCCGAGGGCGTGCAGGTGATCTTGGACCTCTGCCACTTCGATCCGCCGCCGCACCGCGCCGCCCACGCGATCGCCTGCGCGCAGGCGATCCGCGGCCCCGCTCACGTCATCGCGGTCAACGAGCCCTCGGTCTGGCCGCTGCTCTGCCGCCGTCCCAAGCGGGAGGCGATCGCCGCGGCAAAGCAGATGATGACCGCCTTCGGGCTGATGCGCGAGGCGCGCTTCTATACCTGCGACCCGTTCCATCACCTCGACGAGCGGACCTTCGAGGCGACCGACGCGCTGGTCGCGACGGGGTGGATCAGCGTGGTCGGCGTCAATTATTATCCGCACGACGCGACCGTGCCGCTGGTCGAGGTGCTCCGCACGATCTGGACGCGCTACCACCTCCCGATCGCGATTACCGAGACAAGCTGGCACGTGGGACACGTTGAGGCGCGCAAGCGCTTCCCGTGGATCGGAGACTGCCAGGCGAACTGGCTCGCGCATGTTCATGATGAGGTCGCCGCCTCGGGGGCGCCGGTGGAGGGCATCTGCTGGTATCCCTGGCTTGATCAGCCGGTATGGGGCCGCCCGGGCACGCGGCGGCGTTGGCCGTGCGGCTACAACATCGCCGCAGCGGCGGAGGCGGCCTAGCCGATCCGCTTGATCAGGCGATCGGCCGAATCGTCGGCGGTCTGCTGCTTGGAGTCCTTGCCGCGCACCTCGCGCTCCAGCGCGTCGCGAATGGCGCAAATCTGCGCCTCGGTCAGGTGCTCGATGCCGACGAACTCCTCGCGCGCTCTCGGCAGCGCGCGCAGCACCTCGTCAAGCTTCGCCTGGATCGCGGCGCCGTCGCGGTTCTGGCTGTTCTGAATGATGAACACCGCGAGAAAGGTCAGCACGGTGGTGCCCGTGTTGACGATCAACTGCCAGGTGTCCGACCAGTGGAGGACCGGCCCGGTCGACGCCCACAGGATGATCACCAGCGTCGACAGGACGAAGGCATAGGGGTGGCCCATCGCGGTCGCGCTTCTGCTCGCCACCTTGCTGAAGAATCGCTCCATGCTTCACCCAACGCATTACTTGCGGAGGCGTAACGAGCGAGCCGCATTTGCGCTCCACCGCACTGATCCGCGGGCTTAGCACTTATCGAGCGTCGAGCTGAACGCATTCCGCGGGACGCATGTCGTGCTCGGCTCTGATCGCTCGCATCCTCGCAAACTTGAGTGATTGACGCACTGCAGCATAGCGGCCAGTCTGCAGGCGGTCAGCGAAAAGGCTTGAGGCTTGCGGATCGTCATCGTCGACGACAGCGGATTGCGGGCGACCGTTCTGGAGGACGGGCTGCGCGAGGCGGGCTATGAGGACATCCACCTCGTCCCGCCCCGCGGCGCGTTCGTTGCGCGGATCGAGCGGATGGCGCCCGACGTGGTGCTGATGGACCTTGGGAACCCCAGCCGGGACACGCTGGAAGAGATGCTGACGGTGAGCCGCGCTCTCGCCAAGCCGATCGCGATGTTCGTCGACCAGTCGGACGACACGATGATCGGCGCGGCGATCGACGCGGGCGTGTCGGCCTATGTCGTCGACGGGCTGCGCAAGGAGCGGGTCAGGCCTATCATCGACCTGGCGGTGCGCCGCTTCAATGCCTTCGCGCGGATGCAGACCGAATTGCACGAAGCCCGCACCGAACTCGCCGACCGTAAGACGATCGACCGCGCCAAGGCGATCCTGATGTCGACGCGCGGGCTGTCGGAGCCCGACGCCTATGCGCTGCTGCGAAAGGCTGCGATGAACGGGAACAAGAAGATCGTCGACGTCGCCGCCGCGCTGATCACCGCGAACGACTTGTTGGGAGGCGGCGCATGATCCCGGTCTCGATCGCCTTTCTGCAGCTCACCGACTCCGCTCCACTGATCGTCGCGCGCGAGCGGGGTTTTGCCGAGGCGGAGGGAATCGACCTTTCCCTTGTTCGCACGACGAGCTGGGCGACGCTGCGCGATCGGCTGGTCTACGGCCAGGTGCAGGCGGCGCAGATGCTGGCCCCGCTCGCGGTCGCGGTGACGCTCGGGCTAAGCCAGCAGCCGGCGCCGCTCGCCGCGCCGTACAAGCTGAACGTCAACGGCAACATGCTGGTGATGTCGGGCGAGTTCGCTGCGGCGCTTGCGCCCGACCTCCGGCAGCGACTCGATGATCCGCTCGGGACCGCGCACGATTTCGCCGCTGCGATCGGGCTGTTCCGTCGCAAGCCCGTGATCGGCGTGGTCCACCGCTTCTCGTCACACGCGCTGATGCTCCGCTACTGGCTGGCGAGCGCGGGAATCGACCCCGATCGCGACGTCGTGCTGCGGGTGATGCCGCCGTCTTTGATGGTCGAGGGCGTACGCAGCGGCGAGACCGACGGGTTCATCGCGGGCGAGCCGTGGGGGAGCGCGGCAGTAGAGGCCGGGCTCGCCGAGGCGGTGGCGATCGGCGAGCGCATTTGGCGGCGCGGGATCGAGAAGGTGCTGGCGTTCCGCGAGAGGTGGCTGGAGGACAATGCGGACACCGTCGATCGGCTGCTCCGCGCGACCGCCGCCGCGGCGGCGTGGTGTGACGCGCCCGAGAACCGCATCGCGCTCGCCGCGCTGCTCGCCCGCGCGGAATATGTCGACCAGCCGGTGGCGGTGATCGAGCGGGCGCTCGGCGGCGCGATCGTGCCGCGTGCGGGCGACGCGCCCCTGCCCTTCCCCGACTTCATGCTCTTCGCGCGCGAGGCGACCGAGTTCCCCTGGCGGAGTCAGGCGCTGTGGATCTACTCGCAGCTCGTTCGGTGGCGAATGGTCGAGCCGAGCGCCGAAGCCGAGGCCGCCGCGGCCGCGGTGTTCCGCCCCGACGTGTACCGGCGGGCGCTGGCCGGCGGGGATACCGCGATGCCCGGCGCCAGCATGAAGGTGGAAGGTGCGCTCGCCTCGCCGCTTGCGGTGGGCGCGCACGGGGGAGCGATCACGCTGGGCCCGGACAGGTTTTTCGATGGGCGGGTGTTCGATCCGGAGCGGGTCGGGGAATATGTGGCGGGGTTTGGGTCCAAGTAGAGTTTTGACCCTTGGTCCAGCTTCCTCCGTCACCCCGGACTTGTTCCGGGGTCCAGGGTTCCGCAAGCTATGCGGATCGAGGCTCGAGCTTCATCGCCTTCCGCACGCTGGACCCCGGAACAAGTCCGGGGTGACGTAGTATTCGGAAGCAGCGTCGACCCGTACATTTTCCGCATTGCAACATGGATCGAATCGCGAGATAACTTCACCCGACGCGCAACGAGGCGCGCCCGTTTGGATGATGCGCCCCGAGGATGGGGCCCGGATCGTCTCACCAGAATAAGCAGCAGAGCCGCTGACCGGATGTCGCCCACGCGATTTCCGGCGAGCGGTTTTTTTCGTGTCCACCTCCCACCGGGAGACCAGATCATGGCGACAGCATTTCTGGACGGCGCAGCGCCCGTCACACCAGCACCCGACAAGAGCTTCTGGCGCGCCGGGCACAGCCCGACGCTGGTCGCAGCGTTCCTCTACTTTGACCTCGCATTCATGGTGTGGGTGGTGCTGGGACCGCTCGCGCCCGAGATCAGCAAGACGCTGATGCTGACTCCGGCCGAAAAGGGGCTGATGGTGGCGACGCCGACCCTTGCGGGCGCGTTGCTACGGGTCGTCGTCGGGCTGCTCGTCGACCGGGTCGGGCCGAAGCGCTCGGGCGCGATCAGCCAGTTGATCGTCATCGGCGGCTTGTTCTCGGCATGGCTGCTCGGAGTGAACAGCTTTGCGGGCACGCTCGCGCTGGGCGTCATCCTGGGCTTTGCGGGGGCGAGCTTCGCAATCGCGCTGCCGCTCGCCAGCCGCTGGTATCCGCCCGAGCATCAGGGCAAGGCGATGGGGCTCGCCGGCATGGGCAATTCGGGCACGGTGCTCGCCGCGCTGTTCGCGCCGACGCTGGCCAAGGCGTTCGGCTGGAACGCTGTGCTTGGCCTCGCGTGCCTTCCGCTCGGCCTGGTCTTCATCGCGTACATGATCATGGCGAAGGATGCGCCGAACGCGCCTGCGCCAAAGCGGATCGTCGATTATTTCGCGCCGCTGAAAACAGCGGACGCGTGGTGGCTGATGGCGTTCTATTCGGTGACGTTCGGCGGCTTCGTCGGGCTCGCCGCGAGCCTGCCGATCTACTTCACCGATCGCTTCGGCCTGACCCCGATCACCGCGGGCTATTGCACTGCGGCCTGCGTGTTCGCGGGTTCGCTGATCCGCCCGATGGGCGGCGCGCTGGCCGATGCAATCGGCGGCGTGAAGGCGCTGTCGGCCGTGTTCGTCGCGGCGGCGGTCGCGCTCGCGTTTGTCGGCTATGCTCCCAGCGTCGAAGCGGCGCTGGCGCTGTTCGTCGGGGCGATGCTGGCGCTGGGTGCGGGCAACGGCGCGGTGTTCCAGCTCGTGCCGCAGCGGTTCGCCGCGGAGATCGGGGTGATGACCGGGCTGGTCGGCATGGCGGGAGGGGTCGGCGGCTTCTATCTCGCCTCCTCGCTCGGCATCGCCAAGCAGGTGACGGGAAGCTTCTCGCCCGGGTTCCTGATCTTCGCCGGACTGTCGCTTGCCGCGCTCGTCGGGCTGACCGCGGTCAAGACCGGCTGGCGCGCGCGCTGGGGCGGAGCCGCGCGCATCTGACTCCCGCCCTCCCCACACGAGGAGGTACTTGGTAGAGGAGATCCGATGAAAGCTGTACTCGCAACGGCGGCGGCGGTGGCCGCCGCAGGACCGGCGTGCGCGCAAGGGGTGACGCTCACCCCGCTCGCCGACGTTCGCGTTCGTCACGAGCATGTCGAGCAGGACGGTTTCCTAAAGAACGCCGATGCGGTCACGGTGCGCCTGAGGACCGGGCTGCAAGCGGCGAGCGGACCGTGGAGCGTCGCGGTCGAGGCGCAGGGAACGCTGGCCCCTGTCGACCGATACTTCGACGGGCTGAACGGGCTGACGACCCGCCCGCTCATCGCCGACCCGGAGAGTATCGGATTGTACCGCGCGCAGGCGCAATACCGGACGGAGGCGCTGGCGGTCACCGCAGGACGGCAGCGGATCGTGCTGGACGACGAGCGCTTTGTCGCAGCTGCGCCGTTTCGGCAGAACGCGCAGACCTTCGACGCTGTGCGGGCGGAGATCGGCGCTTTGCCGAACTTCAAGCTGGACGTCAGCTATGCGTGGGGCGTGCGGACGATCTGGGGAATCGACGGGCGAGGCGCGCGGCAGCAGGCCATCGGCGGCGACAATCTGTTCGCCAATCTGTCCTATGCGACCCCGGTCGGCACCCTGGTCGGTTTCGCTTACCTGGTCGACCAGGACGAAGCGGCGGTTCAGGGGTTCCGTCAGTCG
>SXHP01000019.1 GCA_005773165.1 Sphingomonadales bacterium
GGCTCGCCCGAGGGCGAGCTCGCGATCGTCCAGGCGTGCCTCTATCTGGCGACCGCGCCCAAATCGAACGCGGTCTACATCGCGCAGAAGGCGGCGTGGGCGACCGCGAAGGAGCACGGCTCGCTCAGCCCGCCCAAGTCGATCCTCGGCGCACCGACCAAGCTGATGCGCGATCTCGGCTATGGCGCGGGATACCAATACGATCACGACGCCGACGACGCCTTCTCCGGCGCGAACTACTGGCCCGACGAGCTGCCGCCGCAGCGCTTCTATGAGCCCTCGGGCCGCGGGTTCGAGAAGCGGCTTGCCGAGCGGCTCGCGTGGTGGGACGAACGGCGGCATGCGAAAGACGCTTAGCCTCGCGCTCCTGCTCGCTGCGCCGTCGGCGGCACAGACGCCGCAGCCGGAGCCCTACCAGCGCGCGATCGCCGCGGGGTACAAGGCGCTGACCTTGTGCTCGGCGGTCTTCAACGCGCGGCGCACGCAGGCTCAGGTCGAGGCGGACGAACTGCGCGGCATCTACCCCGAATATGATGCGCTCGTGTCTCGCCTTCCCGCGACCATCCGCGACAAAGTCTTCACCGGCATGGTCACGGTGCCGTTCGACGCCGATCTCCCGCCCCGCGCAGCCAATTGGCACTATCGCGCCGGCTGCACGATCGCGCCGATCGGGGCCAAGCCGGACCTGCTCACGATCGCGAACTTCCGGGTGCATCCGGCAGCGTTCCACGCCCGTTTCAAGCCGGACCCTCGACCTTGGCCAATGGGCGACGCAGGCATCGCGCCGCGGTCGTCGCAGCCCCTCACCGCCGCCGTGGCCCGGGCGTTCGACCGCGCCGCTTATGGTCAGCGCTCGGAGACCATCGGGGTTGTGGTGCTGCAGGATGGGCAAGTGGTCGCCGAGCGCTACCGCGACGGCTTCGGCCCGTTGACATCCAACCGCACCTGGTCGGTCGCCAAGAGCATCAGCGGCACGCTGATCGGCATGGCGCGGCTCGATCCCTCCCGGCCGGCGACCCTTCCCGAATGGCGGCAGCCGGCCGATCCGCGCGCCGCGATCACGCTCGACAATCTGCTGCGCATGGCGAGCGGCCTGCACAGCGACACCGCGGGCAACCGCACCGACGCGATCTACTTCGGCGGCACCGCGGTGACCGAGCAGGCGACCGGCTGGCCGTTGGAGGCCAAGCCCGGCACGCGCTTCCGCTACGCCAACAACGACACGTTGCTCGCGATCCGGGCCCTGCGCGCGCAGCTCGGCGACGAACGCTACGGCCGTTTTCCGGGCGCCGCACTCTTCGCCCCGCTCGGCATGGCGCACACGGTTGCGGAGCGCGACTGGCGCGGCGATTACATCCTTTCCTCGCAGGTCTGGTCCACCGCACGCGACCTGGCGCGGCTCGGGCAGTTTTGGCTTCAGGGCGGCGTGTGGCAGGGCAAGCGGCTGCTGCCCGAAGGGTGGATGCGCTACATGACCACGCCCTCCGGCCCGCAGCCCAGCGAGGGACCGGGCTACGGCGCGACGCTCTGGCTGTTCGGACCCAAGCAGGGCCTACCCGAAGGCAGCTACGCCGCGCAGGGCAATCGCGGGCAGTACGTCATGGTTATCCCCTCGCGGCGCCTGGTCATCGTCCGTCGCGGCGAGGACCCGGGCGCGGCGCGGTTCGACATCGCGAAGTTCAGCGCTGACATCGCGCGCGCGCTTCCATCGGGGTGATCGTCCCTGACTTCGCTCACTGGGCGGCGATCGACTGGTCGGGCGCAGTCGGCCCGCGGCAGCGGGGCATCGCGGTGGCGATCTGCTCGGCCGGGCGGGCCGCGCCCGATCTGGTCCGGCCGGGCCACATCTGGTCGCGGACGGAGGTGTGCGACTGGCTGCTGAACGCCATGCCCGCCCGAACCCTGGTCGGCCTCGATCTCGGCGCCTCGCTCCCGTTCGTCGATTACGGCGCGTACTTCCCCGGCTGGCGTGAGAGCCCCGGGGACGCCCGCGGGTTGTGGTCGCTGGTCGAACGCCTGTGCGCGGACGACCCGCACTTGGCGGCGACCAGCTTCGTCGATCACGCGGAAGCCGCCCAGCATTTCCGCCGCCACGGCGGGCGCAAGGGCGCACATTTCACCGGCCGTGGTCGCCTGCGCCTCACGGAGGAGGCGCAGCGCGGACAGGGGCTCAACCCGTACAGCAACCTCAACCTCGTCGGCGCGGCGCAGGTCGGCAAGTCCAGCCTCACCGGCATGCGCGTCCTTCACCGCCTCGACGGCCGCTTGCCCATCTGGCCGTTCGACCCGCCGGGGCCGTCGACCGTGGTCGAAATCTACACCACGATAGCCGCGCTGGCGGGCGGCCGCGTCAAAGGCCGCGCCAAGATGCGGACCCTCGAGGACCTCTCCGCCGCGCTTCTGGCGATCGGCAGCGACCCCGCGTCCGGCGCAGGGCCGATCGACGACCACAAGAGCGACGCCCTCCTCACCGCCGCCTGGCTCCGCGCCCACGCGCACCGCGCCGAACTGTGGCGTCCCGCCGCAATGACCCCGCACGTCGCCGCGACCGAGGGCTGGACCTTCGGCGTCACCTGACGCATGGAACGCGTGAGCCGGTTTAGCTCAGTTGGTAGAGCGCCAGTTTTGTAAACTGGATGTCGCGGGTTCGATTCCTGCAACCGGCACCACGCTCCCCATGCCCGCAGGCGAAGTCGCCCAGCCTGGCCGCTTCCTCCTCCGCCGGAGGCGCGACGGTGGGATCGTCCTGCACCTCGTCCACATTGCCCTCATCGGTCCGCCGCTCGGGCTCGACGAGCCCGGGATCGCCGTCGTTTCTGCCGGTGTCGGTCATGGTCACGCTCCTTTCGCCACCTGTTCACAACGCACCGATCGCCGGATCGGCACTAAAGCCGCGGGCGGGCGTTGGGCGGGGCAGGGATGATCAAAGTCGCCAGCTACAACATGCGAAAGGGGATCGGCACCGATCGCCGCCGCAGCCCCGAGCGGATCCTGGAGGTGCTCTGCGAGATTGGCGCGGACGTGATCGCGCTGCAGGAGGCCGACCGCCGCTTCGGCCAGCGCGTCGGCGTCCTCACCCCGCACCTGCTCGACGAGCATAGCGACTGGAAGAGCGTCGGCGTCGCCAAGCGCGCGCAGTCGACGGGGTGGCACGGCAACGCGATCCTGGTGCGCAAGTCGGCCGAGATCGCGGATTGCGAGGCGATCCACCTCCCCGCGCTGGAACCCCGCGGCGCGGTGATGGCCGACGTCCGTACCGCCGCGGGTCCGCTCAGGGTCGTCGGCATGCACCTCGACCTGTCGGGGCTGTGGCGGCGCAAGCAGGCGGCCGCGATCATCGGCCATGTCCAGAGCTGCGCTGAGCCGCTTCCCACCGTGCTGATGGGCGACCTCAACGAATGGACCGCCGCCGCCGGCTGCCTGCGCGATTTCGCCCGCGACCACGATTTCGCGACCACCGGCCCCAGCTTCCATGCGCGCCGTCCGGTCGGTAGGCTCGACCGGATCATGGTGTCCCGCGACCTCCGCATCGTCGATTGCGGCGTCCACGCCAGCGCCGCCGCGCGCAAGGCGTCGGACCACCTGCCGATCTGGGCGGTGCTGGAACCGGCATAGGTGCACGAAAAGGAGCTTCGCCTCGCGCTGGTCTGCTACGGCGGGATCAGCCTCGCCGTCTACATGCACGGCATCACCAAGGAGATCTGGCGCCTCGCCCGCGCCAGCCGCACGCGCGCCGACGGCACGGAGCCCGCGACCCCGTCGGAAGCGGTCTACGCCGCGCTGCTCGACGAGATGGAGACGCGCGCGGGCATCCGCGTCCGCGTCCTCGCGGACATCGTCGCGGGCGCGAGCGCGGGCGGGATCAACGGCATCTTCCTCGCGCAGGCGATCGCCACCGGGCAGAGCCTCGATCCGCTGACCGAGCTGTGGCTGACCTCCGCCGACGTCGAGGCGCTGATCGATCCCCATGCCGCACCACATTCGCGCTTCTCCAAGATGTGGGCGCTCCCGCTCGCCTGGATGGCGGCTGGACGCAGCGCCGAGAGCCTCGACTCGGTCGATGACGAGGCGACCCGCGACGAGGTCCGCGCCAAGCTGTCGCACTTCGTCCGCTCGCGCTGGTTCGAGCCGCCGTTCGGGGGCGAGACCTTCACCGGGCTGCTGCTCGACGCCTTCGACGCCATGGCGGCGAGCGAACGGGGGCCTCGGCTGCTTCCCGACGGGCAGCCGCTAGACTTGTTCGTCACCGTCACCGACTTCACCGGCCACCCCGAGCGCCTCACGCTCCACTCGCCGCCGGAGGTGGTCGAAACCGAGCACCGCCTCGTCGTCAGCTTCGGCGATCACGGCCGCCCGGTCGACACGCTCGCCGCTATGCCCGAGCTCGCCTTCGCCGCGCGCGCGACGTCGAGCTTTCCCGGCGCGTTCCCGCCGTTCACCGTCGGCGAGCTCGACCGCGTGCTCGCCGCACGCGGGGTCCGCTGGCCGAACCGCGACGCCTTTCTCCGCCGAATCCTTCCGCGTCAGGCCGCGGCGCGAGCAGCGGAATCGGCGGTGATGATCGACGGCTCCGTCCTCGCCAACGCGCCCTTCCGCCCCGCGATCGACGCGCTCAAGGACCGGCCGGCGCGGCGCGAGATCGACCGGCGCTTCGTCTACATCGATCCGTCGCCCGGCTTGAAGATCCGCCTGGGACGTGCGCGCGAGGCGCCCGGCTTTTTCCAGACCATCCTCGGCGCGATCAGCGAATTGCCGCGCCAGCAGCCGATCCGCGACAATCTGGAGGCGATCGCGGGACGCTCCGCGCGGATCGAACGCATGCGGCGGATCGTCGCCGCGATCCGGCCGGAGGTGGAGGCCGAGGTCGAGCAGGCGTTCGGCTACACCCTGTTCCTCGACCGGCCCACGCCCAAGCGCCTGGCCGAATGGCGCCGTCGGGCGCAGAACGCCGCGGCCGCCCGGTCCGGCTACGCCTATGCCGCCTACGGCCACATGAAGGTCGCGGGGATCATCGACTCGCTCGCCCGCTTGCTCGACGAGGTCGCGGGCGATCGCGCGGGCAGCGCAAGGCGGCAGCGGCTGCGCGCCAAGCTCGAGGTGGGCGTCGCCGAATGCGGAGCCGACCAGATCGGCGCCGGACATTCCGGGCGCGCGGGCTCGGCGGCGATCGACTTCCTGCGCCGCTTCGACCTCGGATTCCGCATCCGCCGCCTGCGCCTGCTCGCGCGCCGCGTCGCCGAGATGGAGGCGGCGGGAGAGGACGTCGTCGCCGCGCGCGAGGCGGTCTATGCGTCGCTCGCCGACTATCTCGATCTCCAGCGCGCCCACGCGCATGCGGGGCTGCGGAGCGCGCTGCGCAACGACGGCGCGGCGCTGCTGGATGCGATCGCCGCGTCCTACGACCTCCCCAGCCGCGACGCGGAGACCGACCGGCGGCTCGCGGCGGCGCTGGGCGCTCTTGCGAAGGACGTGCGGCGGCCGCTGCTCCTCGCCTACCTCGGCTTCGTCCATTTCGACATCGCGACGCTGCCGCTGCTTCAGGGCGAAGGGCTCGACGAATTCGACGCGATCAAGGTCGACCGCATCGCGCCCGACGACGCGACCGCGATTCGGTCCGGCGGCGCGGAAGCGACCTTGAAGGGCATCCAGTTCAACAGCTTCGGCGCGTTCTTCAGCCGCGCCTACCGCGAGAACGACTATCTGTGGGGCCGCCTCCACGGCGCGGAGCGGATGATCGACATCGCGGTGTCGACCCTGCCTGTCCGCCTGCGCCCAGGCCGGGTCGCCGCGGTCAAGCGCGCGGCGTTTCTCGCGATCCTCGACGAGGAGGAGCCGCGGTTGACCGCGGTCGCGCCGCTGTTCGCGATGTTGCGCGCGGAGATCGGCTGACCGGCTGGCGTATCGCGCGGCCCTGCGCTAACCTATGTGGCCCGGCCATAGCGGAGCGAGGCGCCGATGCAGTTCCTTAAGATCCTGTTCTGGTGCCTGCTCGCCTTTCTGGCGGCGGTGTTCACCGTCGGGAACTGGAATCGCGTCGAGATACATCTTTGGAACGACATCGTCGCGCTGGTGAACCTGCCCCTGCTGCTGCTGTTCACGTTTCTCGCCGGGCTTGTCCCGACGCTCGTCTACCAGCACGCGGTCCGCTGGCGGTTGCGACAGCGGCTGCAGGCGGCCGAGCAGCGCGCCGCCTACGTCGCCCCGCCTCAGCCGACCATCGCGACTCCTTCCGCGCCGGACCCGCTTCCTCCCGCCGCGGTGCCGACCGCGGTGCCCCCCGGCGTCGCATGACCAGCCGCATCTACCTGGCGCTCGACACCACCGACCTCGCAGCGGCCAAGGCGCTCGCCAAGCGCGTTCGCCATCATGTCGGCGGGGTGAAGCTGGGACTCGAATTCTTCTGCGCGCACGGCCAGGCGGGGGTGCGCGAGATGTCGGCGCTCGGCCTGCCGGTGTTCCTCGACCTCAAGCTCCACGACATCCCCAACACCGTCGCTAAGGCGGTCCGCGCGCTCGCCCCGCTTAACCCCGCGATCCTCACCGTTCACGCGAGCGGCGGACGCGCGATGATGGAGGACGCCAAGGCTTCAGCGCCGCCGGGAACCAAGGTGGTTGCGGTGACAATGCTGACCAGCCTCGACGCGACCGACCTCGCCGCGACCGGCGTGGCGGGCGGCGCGCACGACCAGGTCGTCCGCCTGGCGGAGCTCGCGCGCGACTCGGGGGTCGACGGCATCGTCTGCTCGGGGGCGGAGGTCGCCGCGGCCAAGGCGGCGTGGCCGAAGGGGTTCTTTGTGGTGCCCGGCGTCCGCCTGCCCGACGACGCGATCGGCGACCAGAAGCGCGTGGTGACCCCGCGCGCGGCGATCGACGCCGGGGCGTCGATTCTTGTCGTCGGTCGCCCGATCACGCGAGCCGAAGACCCCGACGGCGCGGCCCGCGCGATCGGGGCGACGCTGTAGGTTCCCTCTCCCCTCGGGAGAGGGAGGGAGCGCCGAAGGCGCGGAAGGGTGAGGGTGATTGACCCGTGCTCTCACCCTCACCCTCCCACTGCCTTCGGCAGCGGGCCTCTCCCTCTCCCACCGGGAGAGGGGTAAGGACACGACATGACACCCACCAAAATTTGCGGTCTATCCACGCCCGCCACGCTCGACGCCGCCTTGAACAACGGGGCGACCCACGTCGGCTTCGTCTTCTTCGCCCCGTCCCCACGCAACCTGTCCTTCGCGCAAGCCGCGGAGCTCGCCGCCCGCGTGCCCAGGCATGTCGAGCGCGTCGGCGTGTTCGTCGACCCTACAGACGAGTTGCTCGAACGCGCCGCGCCGTTGATCGACGCGGTCCAGCTTCACAGGACGGCCCCCGCCCGCGTCGCCGCGACCCGCGGGAGGCTACGCCTTCCCGCCTGGGCCGCGGTCGCAGTCCGCACCCGCGCCGATCTCGACGTGGCGAAAACCTATGCAGGCGCGGCGGACCGCATCCTGTATGACGCCAAGACGCCGGAAGGCGCGGCGCTGCCCGGCGGCATGGGGGTGCGGTTCGACTGGTCGCTGCTCGACGGCTTCCGCCATCCGCTCCCCTGGGCGCTGTCGGGCGGGCTCGATCCGAGCAACGTCGCCGAGGCGATCCGGCGGACCGGCGCGCCGCTGGTCGACGTGTCCTCCGGCGTCGAGAGCGCGCCCGGGGTCAAGGATGTGGACAAGATCGCCGCGTTCCTTAAAGCCGCTCGGCCATGAACGCGCCCAACTCCTTTCGCGCCCAGCCACCCAAGGGAGCGAACAGCTTCCGTCAACAACCGGACTCGCGCGGGCACTTCGGCCAGTTCGGCGGCCGCTATGTCGCCGAGACGCTGATGCCGCTCGTTCTCGACCTCGACCGCGAGTATCGCGCGGCCAAGGCGGACCCCGCGTTCCAGGCGCAGTTCGACGACCTGCTCGAACATTACGTCGGCCGCCCGAGCCCGCTCTACTATGCCGAGCGCCTCACCGACACGCTGCGCGAGAGCGCGCCTGAGGGGATGGGGGCCGAGGTCTGGTTCAAGCGCGAC
>SXHP01000165.1 GCA_005773165.1 Sphingomonadales bacterium
GGTCCAGATCGGCATCACGCTGATCGGCATCATCGCGGGCGCCTATTCGGGGTCGAGCCTGGGCGCGCCAGTCTCGGCGCGGCTGCAGGGACTGGGGCTCGCGCCCGACACCGCGCGCACGCTGGCGCTGGTGATCGTCATCGGGCTGACCACCTACGCCTCGCTGATCGTCGGAGAGCTCGTCCCCAAGCAGTTCGCGCTGCGCAAGCCCGAACCGATCGCGGCCGCGGTGGCGATCCCGATGCGCTGGCTGGCTAAAGCGACCGCGCCGATCGTCTGGCTGCTCGATTCGACCAGCCTCCTGATCTTCAAGCTGCTCCGCCTCGACCGCGAGAGCGAGGACAACGTCACCGCCGAGGAGCTCCACCTGATCGTCGCGGAGGCGAGCAAATCGGGCGTGATCGAGGAGCATGAGCGGTCGATCATCTCGGGCGTGGTGCGGCTCGCCGACCGGCCGGTGCGCGAGGTGATGACGCCCAGGACCGAGGTCGACTGGCTCGACTGCACGCTGGGGCCGGATGCGATCCGCGAGGTGCTGCTGGAGAGTCCGCACACGCGGCTGCCGGTGGGCGAAGGGTCGATCGACGCGGTGCGCGGCGTCGTCCAGTCGCGCGACATCGCCGCAGCGCTGTTCCGCGGCGAGGCGATTGACCTGACCCGGCTGATGCGCAAGGCCCCGGTGGTGATCGACCGGATCGACGCGATGGACGCGCTGATGGCGCTCCGTGCGGCAGAGGTGCCGATGGCGCTGATCCACGACGAATACGGCCATTTCGAAGGCATCGTGACGCCCGCCGATCTGCTCGCCGCGATCGCGGGCGAGTTCGCGTCGGACGCCGACCCCGACGAAGCCCCGAACGTCGTCGAGCGCGACGACGGCTCGCTGCTGGTCGCGGGCACGATGGCGGCGGACGCGCTGGCCGACCGGCTCGGCATCGAGCTGCCCGATGACCGCGACTATGCGACGGTGGCGGGGCTGGCGCTGGCGGCGTTCCGGCACCTGCCGGGCGAGGGCGAGAGCTTCGTCGAGCAGGGCTGGCGGTTCGAGGTGGTCGACCTGGACGGCCGCCGGATCGACAAGCTGCTGGTGAGCGCGGCCTGACGAATTTCACCGCGAAGCGCTTGACGCGGCGCGGCGGGCGGCAAGGATCAACGCACAGCGCCGCGCCGAGTCGGCGACGGGTCGCGATGTGACGACGTGCGCCAAGGTCCCAAGGGCCGGGCGCTCGCCGCCGCTTGTGTCAGCGTAGTAGCGTGTTCCTCTTGCAAGCGGTCCGGCGCCGGCGGCCCTGTGCCACCGGGGCCGACGGGAGATCCGTGATGTGCGCCATCTGTGAAGCTGAAGCCAAGAACATCGCCGACAACAACGCCGCGGCGTCGTCCGCCCGGGTGAAGGGCCACGGCCGCAAGGCGCACGGCCGCGACGCCGGTCACAAGCGTCAGGTGTCCGAAGACAGCCGCGAACGCGACATCGACGCCGCATGGGATCACCTGTACCAGCAGGCGCTGAACAGGCTGCGCAGGCTGCCGCATCCCCGATAGGCGCGGCTAGAGATCGGGCAGCGCCTGATCCGCGACCCCCCAGCCGCTGAGCGCGCGGCCGTTCGCGCGCGCGATCAGTTCGTCGGCGTCGCGGATCGTCCAGCGCGCGGCGGTGTCGAGATCGCGGAGTTCGGTCCAGGATACGGGCGCGGCGACCGGCGCGTTCGCGCGGGCGCGCGCCGAATAGGGCATGATCGCGGTGGCCCCGCGCTGGTTGCGAAGCCAGTCGATGAAGATGCGTCCTTTTCGCTTGGCCTTGGACATGGTCGCGACGAAGCGGGCGGGGTCCGCCTGCGCCATCGCTTCGGCGAAGCGATTGGCGAAATCCTTGACCGCGGGCCACTCGGCCTGGGGCTTCAGCGGCACGACGACGTGGACGCCCTTGCCCCCGGAGAGCAGCGGAAAGCTGGTGAGGCCGAGTTCGGCGAGCTGTTCGCGCAGGTGCTCGGCGGCGCGCTTGGTGTCGGCAAAGTCGAGGCCTTCGTCCGGGTCGAGATCGAAGACGAGGCGGTCGGGCCTCTCCAGCGCGGCGTTGGACGCGCCCCAGCCGTGGAACTCGATCGTACCCATCTGGACGCAGGCGACGAGCCCCTGCGCGTCGGTGACGTAGAGATAGGGCTCGGTCGTGCCGTCCTTCTCGCGAATGTCGACGTGGTGGACCGCTTCGCCGAACGACCCGGCGTCGTGCTTCTGGAAGAAGCAGTGCTTGTTGCGGCCTTGCGGGCAGCGGACCAGGCTGACCGGGCGGTTTGCGGTCCATGGGAGGATCAGCGACGCGGCCTGGACGACGTAATCGGCAAGATCGCCTTTGGTGAGGTCGCTTTCGGGGAAGATGACGCGATCGCGGTTGGAGACTTTCGCTTCGATCCTCGGGGTTTTCGGCGCGGGCTGCGGTTTCTCCTCGACCACGTCGGCGGCTTTCTTGTCGCTGCGCAGGCCGATGAAGCTGGAGTGGCGCAGCACGCCGTCGGGGGTGACCTCGGCATAAGCGATTTCGGCGACGAGCTTGGGGGTGACCCAGCGTGCCCCGCGGACCGCGGCGCGGGGGGCCTCGACGGTCGCGGTCTTGCGTTCGAGAGGTTCGAGCTTGGCGCGAAGCTCGTCCATCAGCGCCTGGGTGAAGCCGGTGCCGACCTTGCCCGCGTAGCGCAAGCGGCCGTCCTCGTGAACGCCGAGCAGGAGCGAGCGGAAGCCGCGGCTCTTGTCCGACGGGGTCCAGCCGACGATCACGAATTCCTGGCGGCGGGTGCATTTGGTCTTGAGCCACGCCTTGGTGCGCTGCCCCCGGTACGGCGCGTCGGCGCGCTTGGAGACGACGCCCTCCAGGCCTTCGCGGCACATCGTTTCGAACAAGGCCTCGCCCGAGCCGAGGACGTGTTCGGAGAATTGCACGCGGGGATCGTCCCCGACGATCGCGCGCAGGCGCTCCTTGCGCTGGATGTTGGGAAGCGCGGTCAGATCCTCGCCGTCGAGCTGGAGGAGGTCGAAGGCGAAGAAGGTCATCTCGCCCGCGTTGGAGATCGCGTCTTTCAGGGTGGAGAAATCGGGCTTGCCGTTCTTGAACGCGACGATCTCGCCGTCGAGCAGCGCGGAGGCGACGGGGAGCGCGGCGGCTGCTTCGGCGACCTCTGAGAATTTGTCGGTCCAGTCGAGACCGCTGCGGGTATAGACCTTGGCCTTGCCGCCGCCGATCGCGACGAGAGCGCGGTAGCCTTCGTATTTGACCTCGTGGAGCCAGGCGGAGCCGGGAGGGACGGCGTCGACGAGGGTGCAGAGCTGGGGTTCGGTGAAGGGGGGAGTCGTCTTTGATCCTCCCCGCTTGCGGGGAGGGGGACCGCCGCGCTCTTGCGCGGTGGTGGAGGGGCGACCGCCGCGAGGGGCTCGCTTCCGGAGAGGCCCCTCCACCATCGGCTTCGCCGAAGTGCTGGGTCGAACCGTCCCCCGGACGGTTCTCGAACGCGCGGGGCGCGGTCGACCCTGCACTCCCCCTCCCCTTGCAGGGGAGGATCGGTTCTCCGCGATCTCCGCCATCGTGCGCCCGGTCGAAATGCTGGTCAGCGCTTCGTCGGTCAGCGTGTCGGTGCCGCCCGCCTCCGCATCGTCGATCTTGCGGAGCAGCCAGTTCTCGCGCTTCTCCTTGCCGCGCGGTTTGAGGCGGATCAGCAGCCACTCGCCGCGCATCCGTTCGCCGTCGAGGACGAAATGGAGGTGGCCCTTTTCCAGATCCTTGGCGGATTTGCCTGCGATCGGGGCCCAGGTGCCGCGATCCCACAGCATCAC
>SXHP01000166.1 GCA_005773165.1 Sphingomonadales bacterium
ATGGTCGCGCAGGTCGATGAACAGCACCCCGCCGTGATCGCGCTTGCGGTGAACCCAGCCGGAGAGGCGGACGGGGCTGCCCACCTGCTCGGCATCGAGCGCGGCGCAATTGTGGGTGCGATAGGCGTGCATGACGAAGTCTCGGATTGCGTCACCCCAGCGAAGGCAGGGGTCTCTCGCCGCAAGCGCACGGCCCGTGGCGCGAGACCCCAGCCTTCGCTGGGGCGACGGATTGATCAAGGCCGCGCACTCCCCTTCCATCCGCTCTTTGTCAACCCGCCCTGCCCTCGCTATGGCGAGGCGATGCACGTTCATCCGCTCATCACCGACAGCGCCGCGCTCGCCAATCTCTGCTTCCGGCTCGCCGACGCGCCGTTCGTCACGGTCGACACCGAATTCAGGCGCGAGAGCACCTATTACCCTGAGCTCTGCCTGATCCAGATCGCCGACACCAACGAGGCCGCGGCGATCGACCCAATGGCGCCGGGGCTCGACCTCCAGCCGCTGCTCGACCTGCTCGTCGACAACGAGGACGTGCTGAAGGTCTTCCACGCGGGCGGGCAGGACCTCGAGATCGTCTACAATCTCACCGGCAAGACCCCGCACCCGCTGTTCGACACGCAGGTTGCGGCGATGGCGCTGGGGCAGGGCGAGCAGATCGGTTACTCGAACCTGGTCGACAGCTGGCTGGGGGTGCAGATCGACAAGGGCGCGCGGTTCACCGATTGGGCGCGGCGGCCGCTCGATGCGCGGCAGATCGAATATGCGATCGGCGATGTGACCCATTTGGCGGCGATCTTTCCCAAGATGCTCGATCGGCTGAAGAAGACCGGGCGCGGCGGGTGGCTCGATCAGGAGATGGAGCGGCTGGCGGACCCGGCGAACTACGCCAACGACCCGGACCTCGCGTGGAAGCGCGTCCGCGTGTCGAGCCGCAAGCCGGACGTGCTTGGGCGGCTGAAGGCGCTGGCCAAATGGCGCGAGCTAGAGGCGCAGGCGAAGGACCTGCCGCGGCAGCGGATCGTCAAAGACGAGACGCTGGGCGACATGGCGGGGCATTTCCCGCGCAAGCAGGCTGATCTCGCCAAGGTGCGCGGGCTGTCGGCGACCTGGGCGCACAACGACATCGGCGCGCGGCTTATGGCGGCGCTCGACGCCGCGCAGCCGCTCGGTGAGGATGAGCTGCCCCCGCGCGACGACCGCAAGCCTGGGCTGGGCAAGGAAGGCCTGCTGGTCGCCGATCTGCTCAAGCTGCTGCTGAAGATCAGGTCGCGCGACATCGATGTCGCTTCCAAGCTGCTCGCGCGGTCGGAGGAGCTGGAGGCGCTGGCGGCGGGCGTGCGCACCGGCTTGCCGATGCTGGAGGGCTGGCGCTACGATCAGTTCGGGCGCGACGCGGTGGACCTTGTCGAGGGGCGGCTCGCGTTCGCGGTGAAGGGCGGCAAGCTCAAGATGACGCGCGCGGAGACGGCAGCATGAAGTACCTGATCTTCGCGATTTCGGCGCTTGGCGCGTGCACGCCGATGGCGCCCTTGCCCGAACCGGCCGGGCCGTGCGCCGTGACGGAGGCGATGCGGGCGCGGTATATTGGCGTCAAGTTCCGGATGACCATGCGCGAAGAGGTCCGGCGCGACGCCAACGCGCGGATCGCGCGCATCCTGCGGCCGAACGATGCGGCGACGATGGATTTCCGGGCGGATCGGCTCGACATCCTGCTCGACGACGGCGGGCAGGTCGAAGGGCTGCGCTGCGGCTGATCTAGCCGAGCGTAGCCTTCCGGCCCAGCGCTGCGGCAAGCGCGGCGTGACGCTTTTGGACCGCCTCGCCATAGAGGTCCCGATCCTCGCCCGCGAGCGCCAGGCGCACGCTTGAGCGGTCCAGCTCCAGCCGCGACCGGTGGAGCGGCCCCGCAAGCCCCGCGCTGAGCCGCTGGCCCAAACGCATCGCTAGGCCCCACGCTCGCGCCCGGTCGAGCTCGGCGGCGCTCGCCAGCCGTGCGAGCGGCTCGGGTGACGTCATGCCGCCGCCGAGACTGGTGAACAGCGCCTGCGCCAGCATAGCCCGCTCGTTCGCCTCAATCGCGACCCAATTGCCGTGAAGCGCAACCTCCAGGCCGCGCTCGGCGCGAAAGTCAGGATTGGCGCGCCAGCCGACGTCGGCGAGCAGGCAGGCGGCGTGGCGGATGCGGGCGTGCGCGTCGCCCTCGAACAGCGGCGCAATCCACTCGTTCAACAGATCGCCGTGTTCGGGGAACCGGCCGAGCAATCGCCCCTCCTCCCGCGCAGCGACGATCAGCGGGTCGAGCGTACGGGTCGCGGCGTCGAGACCCGCATGGAGCAGCCCTTCGCGAAGGCCGAACGCTGAAACGATCGTGGTCGCGCTGCCGAGCTGGCGCAGAACGGCGGCGAGCAGCGCGGTCGCGTCGCCGAGCGTCGCGGCGCGTCCGGAGGACAGGCCCTGCACCGAACGCAATCGAGGCTTGCCGAGCTGCGCGATCGCCCGGCCCAACCGGGCTATGTCGTCGATCGTCATCCGGTATTGGTGGATAATAGGCAGCGGATAGCCGGTCAGGCTCATGTCGAGCCGCGCCAATGCGCGCCACGAGCCGCCTACAAGATAGAACGGCAGCCCCTGTCCCTTGCCAGTCCAGCCCGCCTGCTTGACCAGCCTTGCGACATGGCGTTCGAGCACCTGCCCACGCTTGGCGCGCATTGCGGCGATGCGCAGCACGCCCAACGGAAAGGACACGCGATCCTCCACCGCACCGCCGCGGATGCGGACCAACTCCAGGCTGCCGCCGCCTAGGTCGCCGACGATGCCGTCGGCATCGGGGATGGCGGACAGCACCCCCTCCCCCGCCGCTTTCGCCTCCTGCTCGCCCGAGAGGATTTGGGGATCGAGCCCGAGCTTGCGCGCGGCGGTGAGGAGTGTGTCGCCGTTCGAAGCGTCACGGACCGCGGCGGTCGCGACGGTGCGGACGCTCGCCTCCATCTCGCGCGCGACCGCGGCGAAGCGCGCGAGCGCGGTGCGGGCGAGCGCCATCGCGCCCTCGTCGATCACCCCGTTCGCCGCAAGGCCGCGGCCGAGGCCGGCCATGACCTTCTCGGTGAAGAGCACCGCGGGAAGCCGTGCTGGCCCTTGGTAAACGACCAGGCGGATCGAATTGGAACCGATGTCGATGATCGCGGTGCGTGGGCCCGCCGCGGGCTCGCTGCGCCGGAAGAGCGCCATGCGCCTAGCGCCCGCGCCGGAGCGAGAGGACGGGAACGCGAACCTCCTGCGCGGCGCCGCGACCCGACAACGACGGGTTGGTCATGAAATAACGATGCAGGTTGAACGGCTTGTCGCCCGGCTCTTCGCGCACGTAGGAACCGTCGGGTTGCAGGTCCCAGCTCTGCTCCGTA
The DNA here is from genome assembly GCA_005773165.1 of Sphingomonadales bacterium. GTDB lineage: Bacteria > Pseudomonadota > Alphaproteobacteria > Sphingomonadales > Sphingomonadaceae > Sphingomonas. The sequence continues at coordinate 3,405 of SXHP01000166.1, forward strand.
TCCAGAAGGTTTGCGACCATGACCTGATCGAGAATCTGGTCGTGCACCGTGCGGTTCTCGATCGGCAGCATGTACTCGACGCGGCGATCGAAGTTGCGCGGCATCCAGTCGGCTGACGAGATGAAGAGCCGCGCGCCGTCGTTTGGCAGCGCATCGCCGTTGCCGAACGCCCAGATGCGGCTGTGCTCCAGAAAACGGCCGACGATGGATTTGACCCGGATATTGCTGGAAAGCCCGGGCACCCCGGGCTTGAGGCAGCAGATACCGCGGATGATCAGGTCGATCGCGACTCCCGCCTCGCTCGCTTCGTACAGCTTTTCGATCACTGACGGGTCGACGAGGCTGTTCATCTTTGCCCAGATCGCCGCGGGCGCGCCGCCCCTCGCATTGGCGATCTCCGCGTCGATCAGCGCGACGAGCTTGGGACGAAGGTCGCGGGGCGACAGGCTGACCGTCGTCATCGCGACCGGCTCGACATAGCCGTTGATGTAGTTGAACATCTGCGCCGCATCGGAGCCGATCTTGGGATCGGCGGTGAAGAAGCTGAGATCGGTGTATATTTTAGCGGTGACGGGGTGATAATTGCCCGTGCCGAAATGGCAATAGGTGCGGAATCCCGTCCCCTCGCGGCGAACGACTAGCGAGACCTTGGCGTGGGTCTTCCAATCAATGAAGCCGTAGACGACCTGCACCCCGGCGCGCTCCAGGGCGGAGGCCCAGACGATGTTCTGCTCCTCGTCAAATCGCGCCTTCAGCTCGACGACCGCGGTGACCGACTTGCCCGACTCCGCCGCGGCGATCAGCGCGTTGATCACCGCGGGCTGTTTCCCTGCGCGATAAAGCGTCTGCTTGATCGCGACCACGTCGGGGTCGGCGGCGGCCTGCTTCAGGAAGGCGAGAACGACGTCGAACGTCTCGTACGGGTGGTGGACGACGATGTCCTTGGCGCGAATCGCAGCGAAACAGTCGCCGCCAAACTCGCGGATCCGCTCGGGGACGCGCGGGGTGAAGGGCGGGAACTTCAGATCGGGCCGGTCGGCGTCGACGATCGCGTCCAGATCGTTGATGCCGAGCAGGTTGCCGCTCTCGGTGATGATCGCGCCTTCCGCGCCCAACTCCTCCTTGAGGACCGCGGCGAGCGCGTCGGGCATGCCGGTTTCCAGCTCCAGCCGAATCACCCTGCCGCGGCGACGTCGCTTGATCGCATTGGCGAAGTAGCGGACGAGGTCCTCGGCCTCCTCCTCGATCTCCACGTCGCTGTCGCGCAGCACGCGGAAGGTCGCGGCGCCGTGAACGACATAGCCGGGGAACAGCAGCGGCGCGAACCGCTTGAGCACCGATTCGACGGCGACATAGCGGTCGGCGTCGCCGGGCAAGCGGATGAACCGCGCCATCGCGAGCGGCAACATCACCAGCTCGCGAATCGGCTCGTCGTCGCTGACGCGGACGAGGTCGAAGATGACCGAAATGCCCTTGTTCGGGATGAACGGGAACGGGTGCGCGGGGTCGAGCGCCTGTGGGGTGAGGACCGGAAAGATCTGCTCGCGGAAATGCGTCTCCAGCCATTCTTCGGCCTCGGCGTCGATCTCGTCGCGGCGGAGCACGTTCAATCCGGCGTCGTCGAGCAGGACGCGCAGGTCGCCCCACACCGCCTGCTGCGAATCCATCAGCCGGTCGGCCTCGGCGATGATCGCGCTCAATTGTTGCCCTGCTGTCAGGCCGTCCGCGGAACGCCGGTCAACATCCTGCTTTTGTTGCCCCTTCAGTCCGGCGACGCGGACCATGAAGACTTCGTCGAGGTTGGAGCCCGAGATCGACAGGAAGCGCAGGCGTTCGAGCAGCGGATGCGCAGGGTTGCACGCCTCCTCCATCACCCGGCGATTGAACGCGAGCCAGGAGAGCTCGCGATTGAAGTACCGCCCGTCCCCCGCCCCCGCGTACGGCTCGTCGTCGTCCTGATCGAGCCGGGGGAGGTGAGCGGGTCGGGTCATGTGCTCTCGTTTACGGCCGGGGGCGGCAGAATGCCGGCGTCGACCAGGGTTATGCGTGCGAAGGGAATGGACAGACGCTTGCGGCGTTCCATCGCTTCCTGATCGAGAGCATCGACCGCGCGTATGACAGCTATGTGACTCCGCTCAATTCGGGGTGCGAGCCAGTCGAGCAGGTCGGCGCGCGCGTCGAGCCCGCGGCGCTCGAAGAGTTGGGCCAGCAGCGAGCGGACGAGCATGTCGTCGGGGGCCAGGATCGCCGCGTGCGCGCTGGCGGCGAGACGCGAGCGCAGGTCCGGAAGCCTGACCGGCCAAGCGGGCGGCTCGGCGTCCGCGACGATCAGGAGGGGGCGGCGGGTCTCCTGCGCGCGGTTCCAGGCGTGAAAGATGTCGGCCTCGGCCGCGCTCTCGGCATCGTCGATGATCGCGCCGCCGCTCTTGGCCGCGAAGATGCGGGCGAGCAGGCTGCGGCCCGACTTGCGCGGACCCGTGAGGATCGCGGCCCGCGTCGGCCAGGCGCCCCAATGCTCGAGCGTATGAACCGCGGCGGCGTTAGACACGGACACCAGAAAGGCGTCGGCCTGCGGATCAGCGGGCCAGGCGAGCGGCAGCGCCATCTGGCTCATGGGGCGGTCGCGTTGTCCGGAGCCATATCGGGCGGCAGCAGCTGTGGCGCGCGCCGGATGCGCACGGTCGTGCCTTGGCCGAACACCTGATAGCCGCGCGACTCCAACGCGGTGCGGAACTGCGCGGGATCGCCGTCGAACACGACGCGCATGATCGACACGCCGCCCAACGCCAGGCTGGTGGTCTGCGCGGAGCGCACGCCGGGCACGCCGCGCATCGCCGATTCGGTCGCGGACACCGCGGCTGCGCCGGGCGTATCGAACTGGACGCTGACCGAGATCCCCTGCCCTGCGGCGCCGAGATCATCGAGGATCGCGTCGACATCGCCGTCGCCGGTGGTCAGCTCATCTTCGGGAACAACGGTTTCGGGCGTCGGCGGCGGCGAGAGCGTCAGGTCGGGGTCGAGCAGGCCCTCGCGAAGCGCGCGCTGGTAGAGCGTGTCGAGCCGAGCGACTCCCGCGTCAAGGAGTTGAGAAAGGCCCGCTGCGGTTCCGACGCGCAGGGTGAAGGTTCCGATCAGGTCGTTGTCCGGGCCATGCCGCGCTTCGAATACGCCGATCACCGGGCCGCCGGGATATTGCCGGGAGAGCTTCACCGTCGGAATGAGGATATCGGACGCGCCGTACTGGTCGATGATCGTCCGCCACCAGCCGCGCCCGGGACGCCCGGTCTGGCCGACGGTGAGCAGAAGCGAATCGGCCCCTGATCCCGATGGCCGGACATAGTCGACCGTGCTGTTGCCAGTGCGATAGCGCGCCCACGCCGCCTGCCAGTCGCTGCGCTGCTCGAACACCTGCGCGACCCCGCCAGATACCTGGACGGGAATGACGAGCATCGCGGGCGAACGGTCGGCATAGGCCGAGATGCCGAGCAGCGCGCCTGCGCGGGCGCGGTTGAACAGCACGCCCAACCGGGCGATGTAGCGGTTGGGGCCGATATGCTCGCGCTCGACGACGATCCCCGAGACCATCTGGTCGAGCGTGCCGTCCGATACCGCGCCGCCGCCGCCGAGCCGCTGCGAGAGCTGGTTCCAGGCGCGGCGCTGCGCCAGCCGCCAGCCGCCGAGCCGCGCGGCCTCCGCAGTCTTGGCGGAGACGTCAACCGCGACGCCGGACACTTCATAGGCTCCCGAGCTGTCGACGGGCGCGATCCCCTGCCCGCCGATCTGCGCGACAAGCGCGCCGCCGCTGAGCGCGAGGGCGACGGCGAGCGCGGCTGAAAGAGGTCGGATACGCATGAGTCCGCGCCTTTTGGCGAAGCGGGCGTGGAAAACCAAGCGGCATGTCGATAAGGGCCGCCGCTATGGCTGATGAGCAACGCTACACCTACGCCGACGCGGGCGTGTCGATCGCCGCGGGCAACGCGCTGGTGCGCGCGATCGGGCCGCTGGCGAAGGCGACCAGGCGGGCGGGCGCGGACGCGGAGCTCGGCGGGTTCGGCGGATTCTTCGACCTGAAGGCGGCGGGGTTCCGCGATCCCCTGCTGGTCGCGGCGAACGACGGGGTCGGGACCAAGCTCAAGCTCGCGATCGAGTGGGATCGGCACGACGGGGTCGGCATCGACCTGGTCGCGATGTGCGCGAACGACCTGATCGTGCAGGGCGCGGAG
>SXHP01000167.1 GCA_005773165.1 Sphingomonadales bacterium
GGTCTGGTTCTGATTTTGGTTTTGGTTTTGGTTCTGATTTTGGTTCTGGTTCTGGGAATTGGAGTTCTTGTTGTAGTTGGAATTGGCGATCGAGACGACGCTGCCGCCGCCTCCTCCTCCGCCGAAGCCGCCGCCCAAGCCGCCGCCGAAGCCGAAGCCGCCGCCGAAGCCGCCGGTGCCGCCGATCACCACCGGCACCGCGCCGCCGCCGCCGCTGACGAAGCCTTCGCTGACCGGGAGCGGGGCCGGAGCGGGAGTGTGCGCGACAGTGACGACCGTCGGCGCGCACTTGGTCGTCGTGGTGGTGACGACCCGCCGGACCCGCGGACGGGTGACGTGCGCCACCTGACGCTTGACGACGCGCTTCGCTATGGGGCGCTCCGCGACCTTCTTGCTGTAGCCGGTGCGCTTGGGGCTTTCGGCGACATGCACTGCCCCGCCGCCGATGATCGCGCCGCCGCAAGCGGTCGCGCACAATTTCGCCAAAGCCATCCGCACCGACATTCGCGTCACTTTCTGCAGTCTGCCGCTTGCGCGACAGGTCCGGGTTTCAGCAGCCGGAAGGCCGCTAGACGACGAAAGTGGCCAACAAAGTCTTAATCGCAACCGTGTTAACCACGATACTCGCGGAGAGAATGGACAAATGGGCGCGCCATCTTCTGCGTCGCCTGCTTAACGTGCCGTTGTGGCACAGACAGCGGCGAAGTTCTTGTGCCTGATGTTCGCGCGCGGTTCTTGCCGCGGTGCAACAATCGTGCGTCCAAAACGGGGCCATCATTGTTCATCGGTCGCTTGTGGGCGAGCTTGCGCACGACTATAGGCGCGGGAACCATTTGGGGGTGAAGCCGGCGTTGCAGGGGCTGCGCCGGCCGCGGGGAGAGTGGCATGGCGACCGTGTTCAATCGCATCGAAGACACCGAACGATCGAACCCGCAAGCGGCGAACGACGCCGACGAGGGATATCGGCCGAGCCCGGACGAGCCGTTCATGAGTCTGCGCCAGCAGGCGTATTTTCGGCGCAAGCTGCTGCAATGGAAGGAGGCGATCCTTCGCGAGGCGCAGGGCACGCTGTCGCAGCTGCAGATCGACTCGCTGCGCGAGCCCGACCTGACCGACCGCGCGTCGAGCGAGACCGACTGGTCGATCGAGCTCCGCACCCGCGACCGGCAACGCAAGCTGGTCGCCAAGATCGAGGCGGCGCTGCGCCGGATCGACGAGGGCGAATACGGCTATTGCGATGTGACGGGCGAGCCGATCAGCCTGGCGCGGCTTGAGGCGCGGCCGATTGCGACCATGACGATCGAGGCGCAGGAGCGCCACGAGCGCAACGAGCGTGTCTCGCGCGACGATTGATCATGCTTCAGGTTAATCTTTTGGCGAACATTCGCTCCTAGCAACCGTGTCACGGCCCGCGCGCGGATGACGCGGGTACTGGCGTGAGGCTTTGGCGTATGGACGTTTTCAATCGCGACGGGTCTTTTCGGCCTGCCGGCACGCCGCGGTCCGAAGCGCCGACGGCCGGACCGCGGCGCAATCGCGACAGCCTGTTCCTGCTCGCCCGCGTCCGGATCGATGCCGCCGAGCATTGGACCGACGTCCGCGTCCGCAACCTGTCGTCGGGCGGGCTGATGGCGGAGATCGAGACCGCCCTGGCGATGGACACGCCCGTTGAACTCGAATTGCGCGGGGTCGGGCGAGTGACGGGGCGCGTCGCGTGGCAGGCGGAAGGCCGCACCGGCATCGCTTTCGACGCGGAGATCGATCCGATGAAGGCGCGCAAGCCGGTCGGCAGGGGCGCGCCGCGCCCTGCGGCCGCATCGCTGCGCCGCTGAGACCCGGGGCCGTCCGCCACTCCATACGCAGCGGACGGCGCCGCCTTCCTAGAGGCTGGCGAGCTCCTCTTTGAGCTTCAGCTTTTGTTTCTTCAGCGTCGCGATCAATTGGGTGTCGGGCATCGGGCGGTGCGACTCTTCCTCGATACGGCGGTCGAGGCCGGCATGCTTGGTTTCCAAAGCTGCATGATGCGACGTCTGCATAGCGTGATCGGCTCCTGCATTCGGTTGAGGGGAGCATTCAACCACCACGCGCGCGAAAAGTCGCTCCCTTAAATCAAGGTCGTCGACGATCCGCGCGGGGGCGGCGACGAGCGGATTTTATCGCCTCGCGCCGATCGAACCTTTTGCTTAGAAGGCGTCGATCGGGGGACGCGCAATGAGTGGGTGGGCAGGATCGAGCGAGACGGCGGCGCTCGCCGCGCGACTCGATGCGTTGCGGGTCGAGCACCGCGACCTGGACGCCGCCATCGACGCGCTGGTCGAGGGCGGGGTGACCGATCAACTCCGCTTCGCCAGGCTGAAGAAGCGCAAGCTGCGCCTGCGCGACGAGATTGCGATGATCGAGGACCAGCTAATCCCCGACATCATCGCCTGACGCGTTCCGGGACGGAGGCGTCCGGACACCGCTGGCGGGACGCCCGACATTATGCCAGCGTCGCCAGATGGATGGCGGCACTCCCGAATCGCGCATGCAGCGGCGGCTGATCGATTCGCTGTACGTCGAGGCGATGCTGCTGGCGGACGAGGCGCGCGCCTATTTCGACGAAGCGGGGCGCGCGGAGCGCGAAGCGCTCGATCCGCTGGCGCGGGTCACCTTTTCGTGCGAGTCGTTGAAGGTCACGACCCGGTTGATGCACACGATCGCCTGGCTGTTGACCCAGCGCGCGATCGTGGCGGGCGAACTGCGCGAACGCGACGCGCTGGACCCGTCGCGACGGCTGGGCGACGCGCCCGTGACCGAACCGCAGGCGCTCGACGTGCTTCCCGAGCGCGCCCGGGCGCTGATCGCCGCCAGCGCCGACCTGCACCGCCGGATCGCCCGGTTCGATAGCGCGCAGGAGCAGCCGACCGAGGCGATGCCGAGCCCGGCGCGCTCGATCCAGCAGCGGCTGGCGCGCGCGTTCTGATGCGAGCGACGGCGGCGGCCTGAGACAGGCTGCGGGCGCCTCTCAGGCTGGGAACCAGGGTCAGCCGAGCAGCCGCGCTTTGGCTTTCGCGTATTCGCCCGCCAGCCGCTCGACCCTCGCGGCGACGGGCTCCACCGCAGTGACCGCGCCGATCCCCTGGCCCGAGCCCCAGATGTCCTTCCACGCCTTGGGCTTGCTGCCCCCCGCGCTATTGGCCCCGCCGCCGAAGTCCATCGTCTTGAGGTCGCCTTCGGGCAGATTCTCGGGGTCCATCCCAGCGCGTTCGATCGAGGCGCGCAGGTAGTTGCCGTGGACGCCGGTGAAGAGGTTGGTTTACA
>SXHP01000168.1 GCA_005773165.1 Sphingomonadales bacterium
ATTAAGCAGAACTGCTTGTATCATCTTTAAATGAGTTTACCGCCCGACAATTGGCTCGGCCGGTGCCGCGCGCGGTGGGCGATGCCGACGCGGTCCATGACCGCATCGGTGCGGCGCTTGCGTTCGCTTGCCGGAACCGAATGATAGAGGAGCGCAAGTTCCACGTTCTCGCGCACCGTCAGCTCGTCGACCAGGTTGAAGCTTTGGAAGATGAAGCCGATCGACGCCTTGCGGACGTCGGCGAGCTTGGCCTCGGTCAGCCCTGCGACTTCCTTGCCCGCGAAGACGTACGATCCGCTTGACGGGCTGTCGAGCATGCCGATCAGGTTGAGCAACGTCGACTTGCCGCATCCCGACGGCCCCATGATCGCAACGAACTCGCCTTCGCTCACGTCGAGATCGATCGCGTCGAGTGCGGTCGTCTCGACGGTGTCGGTGCGGTACACGCGCGAGAGCTGGCGCATCTGGAACATCGTCAATCCTTCGGGCTGGAGAGGTCGAGCCGGTCCTTGTCGGCGAAACCGGTGTATGGGCTGGTGATCACGCGCTCGCCCGGATCCAAGCCTTCGAGCACTTCGATCGCGTCCGGCGAACGGCGCCCGAGCCGGACGGGGCGCTTCACCGCGCTGCCGCCGTCGGGCGAGACGACGAAGACGAACGTGCCGCCGGTTTCGTTGTAGAAGGCGCCGTTGGGCAGGAGACGGGCCGGGGCGGGATCGCCGAGGGTCAGCCGCGTCTGGAGCGTCTGGCCGCGCTGGAGGTCGGCAGGTTCGGCCCCGATGAACTGCAGATCGACCTGGAACTGCCCGTTCTGCACCTGAGGATAGATCTTGGTGACGCGTGCGCGATAATCCTTGCCGCCGACCTCGATGCGTGCCTGCTGGCCGAGCTGAACCCGGCCGAGGTAGAATTCGTCGACCCCCGCCATCAGCTTGTTGCGGCCGGGACTGTCGATCTGGCCGATCCGCTCGCCGCGGCTGAGCGACTGGCCGATCTGGATGCTGAAGCCGGAGAGCTGCCCGGCGACCGGCGCACGCAAATTGAGCGCCTCCAATGTGCCGCGCGCCAGTTGCAGGCTGTTCTGGAGCGATGCGGCAGACGCGCGCTGCTGCGAAAGCTGGCTCGCCTGGAGCCGCTCGTCGGTCGCCTGGCTGCGGCGGAGCACCGCCAGCCGCTGCTGCTCGTAACGGGTCTGGTCGGCGGTGTCGGCGAACTGCTTGCCCGCGACGAAGCCGCGCTCGGCGAGCGGCGCTTCCCGCTCGTATTGACGCCGCGCCTTGTCGGCGGCGAGCCCCGCCTCGAGCACCGCGCGCTGGTTGGCGAGGCGGGTCTGCGCGAGCGCCAGCTCCTGGCTGCGCATGTTGTTGATCTGCTGCTCGACCTCGGTCTGCCGCGCGAGCACCGAAAGCTGGAGTTCGGCGTTGGACAGCACCGCGATCAGGTCGCCCTTTCGAAGCGTCGCGCCGTCCTCGGCGATCACCTTCTCGACCCGCCCGCCCTCGATCGCGTCGAGGAACACGGTGAGCAGCGGCGTGACGCGGGCGCGTAGCGGGATGAAATCGTCGAAGGTGCCGTTGCGGACCGTAGAGATCGTCAGCCGGTCGGCGCTGACCGTCTGCGAGTCCCCGCGCGGCGCGTAGAACCAGAAGGCGAGCGCGGCGAGGAGGAGCGCTGCGGCGAGCGCAGTCAGCTTGGCCCAACGGGGGAGCCCGCCGCGGGCGACGACCCGGTCCATCGCGCCGCCCGAGATGGGCCGGTCGCTCACCGGTTCGCTGCTCTGCATCCGTACCACGCTCATCCAGAGGACCTCCGCTGGTCGATGTAGCAAGGGATGTGCCACGTGTGCCCGGAGGTCACCGTCACCCCGGCCTTGTGCCGGGGTCCAGGGTGCAACAAGCAACGGTATCGCGGGTGGAGGACTGGACCCCGGCACAGGGCCGGGGTGACGAAGGTGTGACCGAAGTGTCCGCTTCCGAACACCGCCGTTCGGAAGCGAACGGCGGGCCGTGCAGCGGCAGGCACCGCCGTCAGCACACCCAAAGCTGGCACGAATATTGATTGTCGCCCTTCGCGCACGGGCTGTACGGAAGGTCGACATGGGGAAAGGGCCCGAATTCTCATTCTGTCTGGTCGTTGACGACGACGAGGATATCCTCGTCGCCGCCCGGCTGCTGCTGCGCGGGCTGTTCGAGGAGGTTGCGACCGCGTCCTCGCCCGAGGCTGCGGCTGCGGTCGTGCGCGAACGCTCGCCCGACGTCGTCCTCCTCGACGCGAATTTCGCGCGGGGGGCGACCGACGCGGCCGAGGGGCTGGCGCTGCTCGAGCGCCTGCTTGGCCTCGATCCCGACCTCATCGTCGTGATGATCACGGCGCACGCCGGGGTGAACGTCGCCGTCGAGGCGATGAAGCGCGGCGCGACCGACTTCGTGTCCAAACCATGGAGCAACGCCCGCCTCCTCGCCGCCGTCCGCACCGCCGCGAGCCTGCGCCGGTCGCAGCGTGGGACCGTTACCGCACGTGCCGCCGCCGAGCCGCCAACGGGGGAGCCGCCGCTGATCGGCGCGTCCCCGGCGATGGCGCGGGTCCACTCGCTGGTCGCGCGCGCCGGGCCGACCGAGGCGAACGTGCTGGTGCTCGGCGAGAACGGCACCGG
>SXHP01000169.1 GCA_005773165.1 Sphingomonadales bacterium
GACTGGCAGGGTGCGCAGCAATGGGTCCAGATCGCGGGCGGCGACGTCGTTCGCGTGTTCATCGTCCCGCCCTCGATGGCGGAGCTGCGCACCCGGCTGGAGCGCCGCGGCACCGACGCGCAGGACGTGATCGACGCCCGCATGGCGCGCGCCGCGAACGAGGTCAGCCATTGGGACGGCTACGACTATGTCCTGGTCAACGACGATGTCGAACGGTGCTTCGCGGGGGTGAAGACGATCCTGGCGGCCGAGCGGCTGAAGCGGTCGCGGCAGACGGGATTGATCGGCTTCATTCGCCGCCTGACGCGCTAGCGCCTGCCGTCACCCTCACCCTTCGCCGCTTCGCGTCTCTCCCTCTCCCGGCGGGAGAGGGAAGGGGTCCGCCGCCGCAGGCGGTGGGAAGGGTGAGGGTGACTAGCATGCCCCCAAGAATCGCACCGCTGCGTCGAACTCCCGCCGGCGCGCGGCCAGCAGCGCCGCCGCCTGCGCGTCTTCGCCCCAGCGCTCCGCCTGCCACGCCTCGTCCACCGTCGCCGCGCGCCAGACCTCATCCGGGCTCAACGCGCCCTCTACGATTGCGAGCGCGAGAACGATTGACCCGGTCAGCGTCGTGATCGGCGACAAGGCGGCGAGCGCGAACGGGTCGAACGCCGCCACCGCTTCGCCGATCCGCGCCAGCGTCGCGGGCGGCTGCGGCTGGTGGACGATCCCGGTCGCGACGACGAAGCCGACATCGTAGCGCGCCCGCGTCCAGGCGAGCGGCGGGTCCCATGCATCGGCCTGGCGCGCGACCAGCTCGGGCGGCGACTCCGCACGATAGCAGAGCAAGTCGCTTTCGGCATAGCGCGCGAGGGCCCCCGCGAACGACGCGCGGTCGGCCGCGACCCGCTCGATCGCGGCGTTGGCGAGACCGGTCATCGGCATCGCGCGCGGATCGATCGCGCCCTCCACCGCGCGCCATTCGTCCGCGACCAGCGCGGCGAGCGCGTCGGTGGGCAGCGCCAGCGGCAGCCGCCCGGGGGTGCGCACCGGACGGCCGTCGAGCAGAACGCCGCGCTCCGGCGTCACCGCGACCTCGGTCCAGAAGCGCTTCATTCGGGCGGCGTCCGCCAGCGGTGGGCGAGGGCGGGGGGCACGATCGCGATCACCGCCATCGCCGACAGCACGATCGCGACGCCGAGCAGCTTGGGCGCGAACGCTTCCGCGCGCGCGACCAGCACCAGCCCGAACACCGCGCCCGCGAACCCCGCGAACCGCGCCGCGAGGATCGCGAACCAGCGCCGCCGCGCGAGCCGGTCTTCGGGGGTCACGCGAGCAGCCCCGGCAGCGCCGCCGCCCGATCGGCGACGACCTCCGCGCCGCCTCGCACCAGGTCCGCGACGTCGTGATAGCCCCAGGCGACCCCGATCGCGCGCGCCCCCGCCGCCTTGGCCATCGCCATGTCGAACGCGGTGTCGCCGATCATCGCGGTCTCGGTCGCGCCGGTCTCCTCGATCGCGGCGAGCAGCATCGCCGGGTCGGGCTTGGACGGGTGCCGGTCGGCGGTCTGCAGCGTCGCGAACAGATCGGTGATGCCGTGATGCTCCAGCACGTGCGCGAGCCCGCGGTCGGACTTGCCCGTCGCGACGCCGAGCACCCAGCCGCGCTCGGCCAACGTCGCGAGCACCTCGCCGATGCCGTCGAACAGCGACTCGTCGTCGAGCCCGCCGTCGGCGCGCAGCCGCTGGAACGCGTGCTTGTAGTCGAGCGCCAGCGTGCGGTGGAGCGCCGCGTCCGCCTCGGGCAACAGCGCCGCGACCGCCTCGACCAGGCTTAGCCCGACGATCCGCCGGATCGCCTCGCGCGGCGGCGGCGCCAACCCTGCGCCCGCGAACGCCGCCTCCATCGCCCGGCAGATATTGGCCTGGCTGTCGACGAGGGTCCCGTCGCAATCGAACACGGCGAGGCGCGTCATCGGACGACCGCTGGAGGGGATACTTGCGAGCGAGTCACACCCTGCTCATAGTGCCTGCGGCGGCTGTGTCTTCCCTGAAGGCGCAATCAAGCCATTAGAAGGAGGTGATCCCCATATCGTATGAAGTAGCTCTCGTGATCATCGGCGTAGGAGCGCTGATGGTCTCAACCGCCACCCTAATCTTGAAAATAGTCGAGGTGGCTCGCTCCAAGTAGCGACGGGCGGGGGTGCGGCTTGTCCGCATCCCCAAACGAAATAGGCCCCAATCGTAGGAGCGATTGGGGCCCGGCTTTCGGAGGTGATTCACATCACATGAAGCAGCCAGAATCCATGTGCGCGCCGTGACCGCGAAAGTCAAGATCGCCGCTACGCTCACCGCCCCGTCCCACGGCTCCGCCGCTCGCCCTTGCGCTCCTTGCGCACCGACTTGGCGTGCGCCTTCGCCCGCGTCTTGACCTGCTCGCGGGTCGGCGGAGTCTTCTCGTCCAGCGTCAGCGCGTCGCCCGTCGCCTCCTCGAACCCGAGCTGCTTCAGGCTCTCGGCGAAGTGGGTCGGCAGCTCCGCGGTCACGTCGATCGTGCCGCCGTCCGGGTGGTCCACCTTCAACCGCCGCGCGTGCAGGTGCATCTTGCGGCTGATCCCGCCGGTTAGGAACGCCGCCGCGCCGCCGTATTTGCCGTCGCCGACGATCGGCTGGCCGATCGCGGCCCTGTGGACGCGGAGCTGGTGGGTGCGCCCGGTGAACGGCTGCAGCTCGACCCAGGCGGTGCGGTTGCCCGCGCGCTCGATGACGCGGTAGCGGGTGCGCGCGGGCTGCCCGTCCGCCTCGTCGACATGCATCTTCTCGCCGCCGGTGCCGGGCTGCTTGGCGATCGGGAGTTCGATCATGCCGTCGTCGATCGAGGGCACGTCGACGATCAGCGCCCAATAGACCTTGCGCGCGTTGCGGCCCGAGAACGCTTTGGCGAAGAACGCCGCCGCGCGGCTGGTGCGCGCGACCAGCAGCGCGCCGGACGTGTCCTTGTCGAGCCGGTGGACGAGCTTGGGGCGGCCCTCATTGTCGTACTGCAGCGCGTCGAGCAGGCCGTCGACGTGCTCGGTCGTCTTGGTGCCGCCCTGCGTCGCGAGGCCGGGCGGCTTGTTGAGGACGAACGCCTGGAAGTCCTGGTGAATCACCATGTCGCGCGCGAAGGCGGTCTGGTCGTCGCTGAGCGGCGGGCGCTCGCGCTTCGGCTTGGCCGCACCCTCCGGCGTGTCCTTGACGATTTCGGCGGGCGGCACGCGCAGCGTCTGGCCCGCCACCAGCCGGTCGCCCGGGGCCGCGCGCGCGCCGTCGACGCGGAGCTGCCCGGTGCGCGCCCATTTGGCGACGGTGGTGAAGCTGGTCTCGGGCAGATGCCGCTTGAACCAGCGATCGAGGCGGATGCCGTCGTCGTCGTAGCCGACGTTGAACTGGCGGACGCCGTCCGATGCGCGTGGGTCGCTCATGCCGCCGCCCGCGCGAGGCCGAGCCCCGCGTAGAGCGCCGCGACCGATCCGATCACCGAGGCGAGGACGTAGCTTGCCGCCATGCCGGTCGCGCCGCGCTCGACCATCGTCACCGTGTCGAGGGAGAAGGCCGAGAAGGTCGTGAACCCGCCGAGCACGCCCACCCCGAGCAGCAGCCGCCACGCCTCGTTCGCCCCGTTGCGCGCAAGCGTTCCCGCGAGCACGCCCATCAGCAGCCCGCCGAGCAGGTTCACCCCCAGCGTGCCCCAGGGAAAGGCGGGGCCGAGCAGCGCAAGCGCGCCGCGCCCGGCCAAGTGCCGCGCGCCCGCGCCCAGCGCGCCGCCGAGCATGACGAGAAGAAGCGAAGGCATGCGCAAGGCCCTACGCCGCGCATGGCCCCGCGGCAACCGTCAGCCGCCGTCGACGATCAGGTCGACGTCGCTGCCGCCCCCGGCGCGGGCCTGCGTATAGACGACGTAGGTCGCATCGCCGCGCGTGCCCGCAAGGCGCGCGTCGCCGGTGCGCTCCGCCGAATAGCCGTGCGCGCGGGCGCGCCCCGCGTACCAGGCAAGCGTCCGGGCCGGGGAGGCGGCGACCGAAAAGCTGACCACCCGCAAGGCGCAGCCGCCCGCGTCGTTGCCCGCGGCCTCCGCGACCGCGGCGTCGGGGTAGAGCGGGAAGGCGGCGGGAAGCCGCGTCGACCAGACCGCCGAATAGCGGATCGCCGCCGCGCACCCTGCGACGCCGGGGACCTGCTCCGCCATCGCGCCGAGCGTCGCTGCGCCGTTCACCGTGCGGCCGCCGCTCGGCGCGTCGAGCGGGGTCGACAGCGGATCGGGGCGAGGGGGCGGGCGGACCGCGTTGCCGTTGGACGATTGCGCAAGCGCGGGATCGACCATGATCTGGTCGTGGAGCGCGGCGGTCAGCGCCGGATCGGTCGCGTTGGCGTCGACCAGCGCGGCGTCGAGCGCGTTGAGGTTCTCGCCGGGTTGCGGCGCGTCTCCGCACGCGGCGAGCGCGATGGCCGAAGCGAGAGCGAGACGACGCATGGGCGGAACTCCGAAGGCGGGACGCGCCGTCCTGCGCCGGTCGTGGTTAAGGCCGGGTTTCGCCCGATCTTGCGCGCACCGCTAAGGGCCCCATGTTGCCGCTTATGCTCAACATCATCTCGATCCTCATCGGCGCCGTGGCGCTCCTCCTCGGCATCGTCCCCTTTCTGCCGTTCATGGCCTGGGGTTACTGGTTCGTGATCCCGATCGCGGTGGTCGGCGCGGCGATCGGCGCGATGTCGTCGCGGAACAGCGGGCGCAATCTGAACCTTGTGCTGATCGTGATCTTCGGGGTCCGTCTCGCGCTCGGCGGCGGGTTCATCTGACGCGAAAAGGGCCCGGCGATCCGCTCGCCGAGCCCTTCCGATCGCTTTTTTGCGAGCGCGCTTACCTGCAGCGCACCTGACCGCGGTCGATCGACTGGCCGAGCAGCGCGCCGCCGCCCGCGCCCAGCAGCGTGCCGAGCAGGCTCGACCGCCCGTTCGACAGCGCGTTGCCCAGCGCGCCGCCCGCGATGCCGCCGATGATCAGACCGGTCGTGCCGTCATTGCGGCGGCAGTAATAGCGCCCGTTCGAACCCGCATAGATGCGGTCGTTCCGACCCAGGCGGCGCGTCTGATAATAGCGGCCGTCACGATAATATTGGTCGGCGTAATAAGCGCGCTGGCCGCGCGGCAGCCGGTTGTAGTCGTAGTTGCGATACTGACGCCAGTCGCGCAGCTCCTGACGGCGGTCGCGGCGGGCGTCGCGGACGTCGTCGCGGTAATCGCGCCGCGCCTCTCGAACGTCGCGGCGCGAGTCGGCGTTGCGCAGGTCGCGATTATAGTCGCGTTGCGCGTCGCGCACCTCGTCTCGATATTCACGGTTGGTCTCGTACGGGCGCTGCTGCGCGGAGGCGGGCGCGGCCGTGAAGGCGACGGCGGCGAGCGCGGTGGAGAGAATGGCGATACGCATGGGTACACTCCTTGTCTGGTGCGACGGGAGAACCGACGGGACGCGTTCAAGGTTGCGTGAACCGAAAACTACCTCCTGTTCATCCGCCCGCCATCTGATGCGAAAAGGGGCGCCGCGGGTTCGGCCGCGACGCCCCTTTCCGACGAAAGCGTCCGTTTTAGCGGCAGCGGCGGTTGTTGCTGGTGCTCCGGTCGATCTCGCGGCCCGCCAGCGCGCCCGCTGCGGCACCGCCCAGCGTGCCGAGCGTCCGGTCGCCGCGGGTATCGATCGTGCGGCCGAGCAGCGCGCCCGCAACCCCGCCGACGACCAGCCCGGTCGTGCCGTTGGGCTTGCGGCAGCGGACGCGGCCGCGATCGTCGCGCCATTCCTTGTACTTGTAGCGCCGCTGCGCGTCGGCCTGCGTCACCGGAACGACGAGGGCGGGGGCGACCATCGCGGCGCATCCCAGAGCGAGCATCATCTTACGCATCTACTTTACTCCCGAAGAAACTTGATCCGGCCGGGTAACGTGCGCCGATCGCGCGAAGTTGCATGAACAGAAAACAACGACCAAGGCGCGCGGGCGATGCTTGATCCCGCCCCGATCCTCCCCGCGGTCATTCCCGCGGCCGCGTCCTGGCTCGATCTCGCGGGGATCGCGGTGTTCGCCGCGTCCGGCGCATTGGCGGCGGCGCGGCGGGGACAGACGATGGTCACGTTGTGCTTCTTCGCGCTGGTCACCGGTGTCGGCGGCGGCACGGTGCGCGACCTGCTGATCGGCGCGCCGGTGTTCTGGGTGCATGACGCGCGCGCGGCTACCGTGTGCCTGACGATCGCGCTGCTGATCTGGGTGACGCCTGCGCGTTGGTGGCGCGGCGCGGCGCTCGACTGGTTCGACGCGGTCGGCCTCGCCGCTTATGCGGTGTACGGCGCCGCCAAGGCGCTCGGCTACGGCATCCCGCCCGTGCCCGCCGCGCTGATGGGGGTGATCACCGCCTGCGTCGGCGGCATCGTCCGCGACGTCCTCGCGGGCGAGCCGTCGATCCTGATGCGCCCCGAGCTCTATGTGACCGCGGCGGCGCTGGCGGCGGCGAGCTATGTCGCGCTGGTGCTGCTCGGCCTGCCTGCGCTGGCGGCCGCGGTGATCGCGGCGGCGGCGGGGTTCAGCCTGCGCGCCGCGGCGATGCGCTGGCGGCTGGCGCTGCCGGCGTACCGGGAGCCCCGCTAGCCCCGCTCCCGCTCCAGCAGCGCCTTTTTCCGCTCGAGCCCATAGGCATAGCCGCCCAGCGTCCCGTCGGTCCGCTTCGCCCGGTGGCACGGCACCACCAGCGCCAGCGGGTTCGCGCCGCAGGCGCTTCCCGCCGCGCGCACGGCGGCGGGGCGTCCGGCGAGCGCCGCCAATTCGGCATAGGTCCGCGTCTCGCCCGGCGGGATGGTCGCGAGCGCCTGCCACACCGCCTCCTGAAACGCGGTGCCGCGCAGATCGAGCGGCAGCGCATGGGCACGTCCGGGCGCTTCGACCGCTGCGACCACCTCCGCCGCCAACGCCGCGAGCGCCTCGCCGCCTTGCGCGATCGTCGCATGGGGGAAGCGCGCCGCGAGCGCCGCCGCATCCTCGTCGAACGACACCCGGCACAGCCCCTTGTCGGTGGCGGCGACCAGCAGGTCTCCCAGCGACGTGGCGACGACGCTCCAGCGGATCGTCACGCCCGCGCCGCCCTTCGCCCAGACGCTGGGCGGCATGCCCAATCGGGGCGCGGCGGCTGCGTAGAAGCGGCTCGGCCCCGAATAGCCCGCTTCGTAGATCGCCTCGGTCACCTGTCTTTCCTCGGTCAGGGCCTGCGCGGCGCGCGCCGCCTTGTGTCCGCGGGCGTAGGCCGCAGGGGTCGACCCCGTCGCGCGCTTGAACAGCCGGTGGAAATGGTGCGGCGCATAGCCCGCGCGCGCCGCCAGCGCGTCCAGCCCGGTCACGCCCTGATCGATCGCCGCCAGCGCTTCGGCGACAGCGACCGCGTCGCGCGCCGCCTCGTCGGGGCGGCAGCGCAGGCAGGCGCGCAGCCCCGCCGCCTGCGCTTGCGATCCGTCGGCGTAGAAGGCGACATTCTCGCGCCGCGGCCGCCGCGCGGGGCAACTCGGGCGACAGTAGATGCCGGTGGTCCGCACCCCGACGACGAAGCGCCCGTCCGCGGTCCGGTCGCGCGCGTCGAAGGCGGCCCATGCCTGTTCGGTATCGATGGTCATGCGCATGTTATGGAGCACGAGGCCCGCGGCCGCATCCCGCGGCTTGCGGTCAAACCTCAGCCGCCGTTCTCCCTGAACAGCGTCAGCGTGCGGTCGCGCGCGAGTTCGGCGGAGGGCTGGTGGTAATCCTTGCGCCGGTCCGAATTGAAACCGTGCCCCGCCTCGTAGACGTGGACGGTCGCATGCGGCCAGTCCTTGGCGGCGAGCGCCTCCACGCCCTCCATCGGGATGCCCGCGTCGTAGCGCCCGAAGTGACAGAGCACCGGCGCGCGCGGTTCTTCGTCCTTCGCCCCGGGAACCATCGCGCCGTAATAGGCCGACGCCGCGGCGACCCCGTGCATCCGGGTCGCCGCGAACCACGCGACCGACCCGCCATAGCAATAGCCGACGACGAACACCGGGCCCTCGCCGCCAAGCGCATCGACGCAGGTCTGGACGTCGCGGAGGCTTTGTTCGAACGGATGGAGCTTGCGCGCAAGCTCGATCGCGCGGTCGAACCCCGCGCCGGTGTAGTCCGCTTCGAACCCCGGATGCTCGCGGTCAAACAGCGCGGGGGCGAGCACCTCGTAGCCGTCCGCGGCAAAGGCGTCGCAGGTTTCGCGGATATGGTCGGTGACGCCGAAAATCTCCTGCACGACGACCAGCCCGCCGCGACGCGCGCCCGTCGCCGCGACGCGATACACGCCGATCTCCGCGCCGTCCGCCATCAACATCCGTTCGGCGGCGCTCGTCACCACGTGTGCGATCCGCCGGGCGGCCCGATGTCGATCGCCTGATCCACCGCCACGTCGGCGACCCCCTCCACCCCGCGGGCGCGATCCGCCGCCGCGTCGGAGGCCGCGCCGGTGATGACGCCGATCGCGTCCATGACGGACTGCACCTCGAAGCCCGCCTCGGTCAGCCCGCGTCGCGCCGCCGCGACATCGCAGCCGGGCGCGAGCGTGACCACCCACGTCTTGTCGGTCATGTCCATGTCCTCGTGTCGCAGGTCGCGCTGGGGCGAACCTACGCTCACGGCGCCGCCTGGACCAGCCCCTTGCCGACTCGGGCCGCCGGAAAGGGCAGCGGCCTGCACGTCGCGCGCAGCCGGTTCCACAGCGCCTGCCCGCGCAGCAGCGGATTGGTCTGCGCCCATGACGCGGCGCAGCCCGCGACGTGGGGGGTCGCCATGCTGGTGCCGCTGATCGTCTTGTACCGGACCGGCATCGGCCAGGACGAAAACACGTCGCGCCCCGGCGCGGCGATCTCGATCTTGCCCCGGTTGGAGAAGCTGGACGGGGCAAGGTTCGGGTCCAGCGACGCCACCGCCATGATCGTGGGCGAATTGGCCGGCGCGCCCGTCGGCGCGCCGTTCGCGTTCCCCGCCGCCGCCACGATCAGCAGCCCGCGGGAAAGCGCGACCTGACCCGCCTGGGTATAGGCCGCCTGGACCGGCGACTGCGACCCCAGCGACATGGAGATGACGTGGCAATTGTTGGCGATCGCCCAGTTCATCCCCGCGAGCACGCTGGCGCTCGATCCGGACCCGGAATTGCTCAGCACCTTGCCGATGAAGATCCCTCCCCCGAACGCGACGCCGTAGCGCGGGGTCATGCCCGGCGGGGTGCGCGTTCCGCAGGCGGTCCCGGTGCAGTGCGTTCCATGCCCGTGCAGGTCCTGCACCGGCTGGCCGACGAAGCTCGCCGCGGTGATCGGCCGGCCCGCGAAATCCGGATGGTTGAGATCGAGGCCGGTGTCGAGCACCGCCAGCCGGATGCCCGCGCCGCTGCGGGTGCTCTGCGGCACGCGGCAGGCGCGCAAGCCCCAGGTAGCGCCGAGCACCTCGGCCTCGAGCTCGTCGTCGTCGGCGTCCTCCTCGCGCCCGCCCAGATCCGCGGCGATCCGGTCGACGGCGGCGCGAAAGCCGCGCAGATATTCCGTGGCATCGTCGGCGAACGCGAAATATTCGGGTTCGACGATCGCGATCGGGCTGTCGGTCGCGACCGAGTCGTCCGCCGCCACGCCCAGCGCCTCCATGCCGACGCCGGTGACCACCGCCACGCCGATCTCGGGCATGACGAAGGCGTCGGCGTCGCCGACGTCCTCCAGCGTCGCGGATTGCGCATCGAAGTCGCGCGCGTCCGCGGTGCGGATCCCGGCGGAGCGGAACGATTCGAGCCCGGCGTCGGTCGCATCCTCCTTGTACGTGACGATATAGCGGCCCGTCGTCAGGCTCTCGTCACCGCGTTCGGCCGCGGCGAGCAGCATCTCGTGGATGCCCGATCGCAACGTGATCGCGCCTGCGTCCTCGCCGCCCTGTCGACCGCGTCCTCCCGGATTGCGTGCCATCGCTCCATCCCTCCGCTATGTGTCAAGGTTCGGGCAAGAACGCCTTGCCCGTTCAGCACCCCTCGTGGTCATCCGTGAAGACGACCAAGCTTCGACAAGAACAAAGCGACCCGGCATCTTGTATGTGGCAGCATAATCAACGCCGTCTCGCCGTTCTACTGCGCCCGCAATCGATGAATAGGCGAAATGCGCCATGCCTATTCGAAGTCGGCGACGGGGCCCGCTTGCGAACATTCCGCACCAACTGATTCCAACCCAAAAGGGGCCGTTCGATACGCGGCGCCTCGTGCGCCGACATCTGGGCGACCGCGGACGCCCGCGCCCCGCGCGCCGCGACCCCGCGGGTTGCATACCCGCCGCCCCGATGCTACGCGCGCCGCCATCCCGTGCTCTGGGCCGATTGCGGCCCCGTTCGCGCATGGGCGAACCCGTTTGCTGAACGAGGAAGTGGATCGCGTGGAGACATCCGGCGGTGGTATTCAGGCTAGTCTGGGCGGGCGCTATGCGTCGGCGCTCTTCGGGCTGGCGCGCGATGCCAGGCAGATCGACCAGGTCGAGGCGAGCCTCGCGACCGTTCGCGACGCCCTCCAGCAGTCCGACGATCTCCGCGCGCTGACGCGCAGCCCCACCGTGTCGCGCGGGGCCGCGGTCAAGGCGGTGCTCGCGGTCGCCGACAGCCTCGGCGTCGACGCCACCACCAGGAGCTTTCTCGGCGTTCTCGCCGAGAACCGCCGCCTGGGTCAGCTTCCGCAGATCGTTCGCGGCTTTCGCGAGCTCGCCGGCCGCCACCG
The DNA here is from genome assembly GCA_005773165.1 of Sphingomonadales bacterium. Classification (GTDB taxonomy): domain Bacteria; phylum Pseudomonadota; class Alphaproteobacteria; order Sphingomonadales; family Sphingomonadaceae; genus Sphingomonas. The sequence continues at coordinate 10,785 of SXHP01000169.1, forward strand.
CGGCGAGGTCAGCGCCGAAGTCGTGAGCGCGCACCCGCTTTCCGACGATCAGGTGATCGAGCTCAAGCAGCAGCTTCGCCAGCGCGCGGGCCGCGACGTCACCGTCGACCTCAGCGTCGATCCGCAATTGCTCGGCGGGCTCGTCGTCCGCATCGGCTCCCAGATGATCGATTCGTCGATCCGCACCCGTCTCAATTCTCTCGCGCAAGCGATGAAGGGCTAAGAATATGGATATCCGCGCCGCAGAAATCTCCCGCGTCATTCGGGACCAGATCGCCAATTTCGGGACGGAGGCGCAGGTCTCGGAAACCGGCCAGGTGCTCTCGGTCGGCGACGGCATCGCGCGCATCTACGGCCTCGAGGGGGCGATGGCCGGCGAGCTCCTCGA
>SXHP01000170.1 GCA_005773165.1 Sphingomonadales bacterium
GATCGCCTCGATCTTCTGCGCCTGGCGAAGCGCCTCCTCCGCCCGCTTGCGTTCGGTGACGTCGGTCAGCCCGCCGAGCACATGGATGAACGCGCCCTGCTCGTCGCGCTCCACCCGCGCCGCCGAGACCACGTCCAGGAAGGCGCCGTTCTTCGCGACGACCCGGTATTCGCGCGGATCCAGCGCGTCCCGGGCGATCAGCGTCGGCCAGTCCTGATGCCGTAGCTGCCGCGCGGATTCCTCCGTCAGAAAGTTGATCAGCGGGCGCCCGACCACCTCTTCGCGCGTGTACCCCAGCAATTCGAGCCAGGTGTTGCTGACCTGCTCGATTCGCCCTTCCTGATCGAGCGAGTGCAGCGGCAGCGGAGTGCCGCGGTACAGCGAACGGAACCGCTCCTCGCTGCGCCGCAGCGCGTCGGCCTCGCGCGCCGCAAGCGAGGCAAAACGCCGGTCGAACATCGCCGCGACCAGCGCAAAGAACAGGATCAGGAACGTCGCGGCGAACACGCCGACCGCCAGCGCGGTCTGGCCGACGCTGGCGGTATCCGCGCCGTCCATACCTCCGCCGGTGAACGTCGCGGCCTTCATTCCGGCATAGTGCATGCCGGCGATCGCGACGCCCATGACCAGCGCCGCGCCCACCTTCTCCGCCGGGCCGCTGTTCCGCGCGGCGAGCCAGAGCGCCGCGGTCGCCGCGCCGATCGCGATCAGGACGGATATGCTGATCCACAGCCGGTCGTACGCGATCGCGCCCGCCATCCGCATCGCGGCCATGCCCATGTAATGCATGGCGACGACGCCCAGCCCCATGAACAGCCCCGCGGCCGCAAGCCTGCGAACCGAAGCTTGCGAGCGCGCCATCACCGAGAACGCGATCCCGGTCACCACGATCGCGGTCACCAGCGACAGCAAGGTCAGTTGGAGGTCGTAGCCCAGTTCCATGCCGGGCATGCTGAAGGCCAGCATGGCGACGAAGTGCATCGCCCAGATGCCGCCGCCCATCGCCACCGCGGCCGCGCCCAGCCACACCCGCCGCATCCAGCCCGACGACGCGCGTATCCTCCCCGCCAGATCGAGCGCGGTGTACGACCCGAACATGGCGATCACGACCGACATGATCACCAGCGTGCCGTCGTGGGTTCCGGAAGCCGTCATCGACCGTTCCTGCGTTTCGAGAACCTTGTGAGCGCAGCGGGTTACCAGAAGCTGAACCCGCCGCCACCCCAAACACGCAGCCGCCATACCCTCTCGCAATCGCGGGCCGCGCCGTGTAGCGTGATCCGATAAGGGTGTATGCGCGAATGGCTGGCCTCGCCAGCGCGCCGAGGGGGGTTGTTGCATGCGGAAAGCCGATGTCGTTCGTGGGCGCTGCCGGGCATGAGCGCAGGGAATGACGGACGCGGCGTGCGCAAGGCGTGCACGGGCATCGGCGGGCTCGACGCCATCACTTATGGCGGCCTTCCCGCAGGTCGCCCGACGCTGATCGCGGGCGCGGCCGGCGCAGGCAAATCGCTGTTCGCGCTCACCTTTCTGGTGAACGGCGCGACCCGTTTCGACGAACCCGGCGTCCTGATGAGCTTCGAGGAGCGGAGCGAGGACATCGCGGCGAACAGCGCTTCGCTCGGCTACGATGTCGACGGTCTCGTCGAACAGGGCAAGCTCGTCATCGACTATGTCCGGGTCGAGCGCTCGGAGATCGAGGAATCGGGCGAATACGACCTGGAGGGGCTGTTCGTCCGTCTGGGTTACGCCATCGCAAAGGTCGGGGCCAAGCGCGTGGTGCTCGACACGCTCGAAGCGCTGTTCTCCGGGTTGGGCGACGGTCCGGTGCTCCGCGCCGAGCTCCGCCGCTTGTTTGAATGGCTGAAGGAGCAAGGCGTCACCGCGGTCATCACCGCCGAGCGCGGCGAGGAAGGCCGCCTGACCCGCCACGGCATCGAGGAATACATCTCCGACTGCGTGATTGCGCTCGACAACCGGGTCGAAGACCAGATCACCACCCGGCGCCTTCGTGTCATGAAGTATCGCGGCTCCGCGCACGGCGCCAACGAGTTCCCCTTCCTGATCGACGAGGGCGGGATCAGCGTCCTGCCGATCACCTCCGCCGGGCTGCAGCATGCGATCTCCAACGCGGTGGTGCCGAGCGGCATCGTTGGAATGGACGCGATGCTGGGCGCGGGCGGCTATTATTGCGGATCCAGCGTGTTGGTCTCGGGCACGTCGGGGACCGGCAAGACGATCTTCGGCGCCAGCTTCATCGACGCCGCATGCAAGCGGGGCGAGCGCGCGATCTTCTTCTCGTTCGAGGAGTCCAAGGAGCAGATCATCCGCAACATGCGCTCGGTCGGCATCGACCTGGCGCGCCACGTCGACTCCGGACTGCTCTGCTTCGAAGCGGCGCGGCCGAGCCTGTTCGGGCTGGAGATGCACCTGACCCTGATGAACCGGACGATCGAGCGCACCGATCCGGCGGTCGTCGTCGTCGATCCGATCTCGGCCTTGCGGGGCCCCGCCTCGGAGGTCCACGCCATGCTGCTGCGCATGGTCGATTTGTTGAAGGTGAAGGGCGTCACCGCGCTGTTCACCAACCTCACCGGGCCGGAGGGCGAGGACAAGACGGAGCACGGCCTGTCCTCGCTGATGGACACCTGGGTCGGGCTGCACCATGTCGAGGCGAACGGCGAGCGCAACAACACGCTCTACCTGCTGAAGTCGCGCGGGATGAGCCACTCCAACCAGATCCGCGAATATCAGATCACCGACGACGGGATCGAACTGATCGACGCCTATATTGGCCCCGCCGGCGTCCTCACCGGCACGGCGCGAGAGATGCAGGAAGCGCGCGAGCGCGACGAGGCGGTGCAGCGGCGCGAAGCCGCAGAGCGACGCCGCCGTGACTTCGCGTCACGGCGCGCCGCGGCCGAGCGGCAGATGATCGAGATGCGCGCAGCGCTCGACGCCGAGGAGCTGGAGCTCGCCCGATTGAGCGAGGAGAACGAAAGCCGCGAGCAGCGGATCGCCGCCGACCGCGCCGCGATGCTCGCTCGCCGGGGAGCCGCCGAATGACCGACGCGCCTCCTGACGACCGCCACCTCCGCGTCGTCGCCTCCTCCGATCAGCCTGGCGACGACGCACTGCCGGAGGGGCATTATCGCCTGCGGCTGTATGTCGCCGGGCAGAGCCCGAAATCGGTCGCGGCGATCGCCAATCTGAACAGATTGTGCGAAGCGCATCTGCCCGGATGCCATTCGATCGAGGTGGTCGATCTCGCCAAGCATCCCGAGCTCGCCGCCGCCGATCAGGTGCTCGCGGTGCCGACGCTGATCCGCCGGTTGCCGCCCCCGATCAAGCGGATCATCGGCACGCTGGCCGATGTGGAGAAGGTGCTGGTCGGGCTCGAGCTGCGGCCAGAGGCGGACAAGGACGCCTCTTGACCGATGCCGCGCCGGATGCCGAAGGGCGGCACGTGCTTCGCCTTTTCGTCAGCGGCGCAACGCCACGCTCCGCGCGCGCGATCGCGAACTTGCGGAAGATTTTGGACCGCGAGCTGCCCGCACGCTACGATCTGCAGGTGATCGACATCTTTCATGACCCCGAAGCGGCGCGTGACCATCAGGTCATCGCCGCTCCGACCCTGGTCAAGCTGTTCCCCGAACCGGTGCGGCGCATCATCGGCGACCTGTCCGATGTCGACCGCGTGCTGCACGGTCTGGGGCTGAGCGCAGAGGGGAGCGGCGATGCATCTTCCCTCCGATAGTCCGCCCGCGGACATCTCCACCGCCGACGCTTATCGGCGGCGCATCGTCGAACTGGAGGCGCAGCTCGCCGAGGCGCGCGAAACGCTGGACGCGATCCGATCGGGGGAGGTCGACGCGCTGGTGGTCGGGCACGCCGACGATCGCCGCGTGTTCACGCTGGAGAGCGCGGACCGGCCGTACCGCCTGCTCGTCGAGGAGATGCGCGAAGGCGCGGTGACGCTGTCGACCGACGGCTTGGTCCTGTACTGCAATCAGGCGTTCGCGGACCTGGTGGCGACGCCGGCATCGCACGTCGTCGGATCGCGGTTCGAGCGTTTCGTCGCGGCCGCGCCCGCGTCCTTGGGGGAGCTGTTCGCGCAGGGCGGGCGACGGGAGATCGTGGTCCGCAACTCCGTCGGCGGCCTGTCTCCGGCCCGTCTTTCGGTCAGCACCCTTGCGACCGACGACGCCACGCTCCTGTGCGGGGTCGTCACCGATCTGTCCGAAGCCCGCGACCTCGCCGATGCGCGTCAGGAGCTTGCGGTGGAGGCCGCGCGGCGCGAGGGCGAGGAGAGCTACCGAGGGCTGTTCAACTCAATCGACGCGGGCTTCTGCATCGTCGAACTCGCGTTCGACGCCGACGGCCGCGCGCGCGACTACAAGATCGTCGAAGCCAATCCGGCCTTTGAGCGCCAGACCGGGCTGGTCGATGCGCACGGCAAGTGGATCAGCGAGCTCGTCCCCGATCTGGAGCGTCACTGGTACGAGATCTATGGGCGTGTCGCGCTCACGGGCGAGTCGACGCGGTTCGAGAATCGAGCGGAATCGCTCGAGGACCGCTGGTACGACGTCTATGCCTATCGTGTCGGGCGCGCAGAGGCGCGCCATGTCGCCATCCTGTTCAACGACATCACCGATCGCCGCCGCGCCGAAGCGCTGCTCCGCGACCTTAACGATACGCTGGAGCGGCGCGTCGCCGAACGCACCGCCGAGCTCGCGACGGCCAACGACCGGCTCCAGATCGAGATGGCGGAGCGCGCGCGCACCGAGGAGGCGCTGCGCCAGAGCCAGAAGCTGGAGGCGATCGGCCAGTTGAC
>SXHP01000171.1 GCA_005773165.1 Sphingomonadales bacterium
GAAGGCGAACTCCTCGACCGGCTCCGCCTTTGCGCCGTACGGCTGGCGTGCGAGCACCCGCGGCATCGTCAGCGCGATATAGCGGCTGTCGTCCTTGGCGCGCAGCGATCGCCAGGCGGCGTATTCGGGCGTGTCGAAGATTTTGGCCAGATCACGCGGCTTGGACAGCTCCTGCCAGTCGTCCATGCCGAACAATTGCGGCGCGGTGCCCGAGATGAACGGCGCGTGCGCGGCGCTCGCCACCTTGGCCATGCCCTCCAGCACCGCGACGTCGGTCGGCGACTGCGCGAAATAATAGTCGCCGACCAGCGCGCCATAGGGCTGCCCGCCGAGCTGGCCGAACTCCGCCTCGTACACCTTCTTGAACAGGGGAGACTGGTCCCAGGCCGCGCCGCGGTAGCTCTGGAACATCTTGTAGAGCTCGTCCTTCGACGTGTTCATCACCTTGATCTTCAGGTCGGTCGAAGTCTCGGTGTTCATCACCGTATATTGCAGGCCGCGCCACGCGCTCTCCAGCGCCTGGAACTCCTCATGGTGGATGACCAGATTGACCTGCTCGGTCAGCTTGCGGTCGAGTTCGGAGATCATGCTCTCGATCGTGCCGAGCACGTCGCCGGGCATGACGCTGGCGCCGCTCAGCGCCTGTTCGGCAAGCGTCCGTACCGCCATTTCGACGCGGCCCTTCGCCTCGTCGCTCTTGGGCTTGAACTCCTTGCTCAGCAGCGCGGTGAAGTCGTCGACGCTGATCTCTTCGGCCGCGGCGCCCGTCTGGGTCTGGGTCTCAAGGTTCGGATTGGTGGCCATGGTCAGTCCTCGAGAAAGGGTCAGGCTTCGCTGCTCGCGCGCGCCGTGGATTCGGCGGCGAGCGTGCCCAGCAGGTCGGGGTTCTTGAGCAGCTGGTCGATCACCCCTTCCGCCTTGTCCTTGCCGTCCATGTAGGCGAGCAGGTCGGAGAGCTGCTGGCGCGCGTCGAGCAGCTTGGCGGTGGCGGGGAGCTGCTTGGCGACGCCGCCGGGCGTGAAGTCGTCCATCGAGTTGAAGGTCAGGTCGACCGACATCTTGCCTTCGCCCGTCAGCGTGTTGTCGACGTAGAAGGCCGCGCGCGGCGCGATGCTCTTCTGGAAGTCGCCGAAATTGTCCATGTCGACGTTGACGAAGTCGCGCTCCGCCATCGGCTTCTTTTCCTTCTCGGATTTGCCCGACAGGTCGGACAGAATGCCCATCACGAAGGGAAGCGAGATTTTCTCAACCGAACCATAGGTCTGCACCTCGTATTCGATGTGGACCCGCGGGCTGCGATTACGCTTGATGAACTTCTGGCCGTCTTGCGCCATGATCCCCCCTTTGCCGACGCGAAGATACGCGCGGCATGTTGCTTCTGCTGTGACCCCGACTCTTGTGTCGTAACTATGCGTCAATCGGTAGGCGAAGCCAACAGCTTTTGCGCTTCGTCCAGTCCTTGCGGCGCGATCTCATTGAGGAGTTGTAGAAAATCCATTTCGACCCATGTCTTGGCGCGTCTCAGGATCAGCGGAACCGGGCTTGTCGGCTCGTGTTCGACGAAAAAGCGCGTGATCGTGTCCAGCGCTACGAGCACGTCGGCGCGGGACTGGGGCGTCGTTATGACGAAGCCCTTCGGGGGGGCAGGAGCGCCCGGCCCGCTTGTCGCCGCGCTGTCGGCGCTTCCTTCCGCAGTGGCGGCTGACGCTTGCGCGTCCTCGGCGGGAAACATCGCAAGAAACCGGCCGGAATCTTCGACGATCGTCTTGATCAGCCCGAGCACCGGGCCGAGACTCGCGCTGTCGCCCGCGCGTGAATCGTAGATGGCGTTTATGTCGTAGAACAGGTCCGACATCGCCTGGAGCTGCGCCGCCGCTGCGGCCACCTGCTCGCGCAGCCCGATCGCGATGCGGCGCAGCGTCTCACCGTCCATCCCCGTGTCGTCACCGCCGACCCCCGCCTCCGCATCGGCGGCGCGCGCGTCGGCCGACAGCACCCGCATGATCATCCGGAGGGTGCGCGCGCCTTCGCGGTTGGGGCGAACCGTGCGCGCCTGGGTCGCGCTGGTCTGCCCGCTTTCGACCTGGGAGGCGAGCGCGGCTTCGTCGTCGCTCGACCATTCCGCAGTGGGCGTGCACGCCTGCGCGAGCATCGCGGCGGTGAAGCCCTGCTGCGAAGGCGCCGGCATCTTGGCGATCGCTGCGCGCTGGAGCGGCAGCGTCATCGCCGCAGGGCGGGCGAGCGCGGACAGTTCGTTGACCCGGGCGATCGCCATCTCGTCTGCAGGCCCCGGGTGGAAATCGTCCCAGAACAGCTCGGCATAGCCTTTGATCAGCCGCAGCGCCGCGTTGGCGAGCGCCAGATCGCCAATCCGGACCGCCGCCTGCAAGGCGACGATTGCCGGCGCCTGATCCTTGGTCCGCTGAAGAAAGGCGTCGCAGCGTCCGACGACCTGGATCAGCTCGGGGGGCTTCTGGTTGGCGAAGTCGCCGGGCGCATCCTCGATGTCGCGGAACTCGGGATCGCTGCGCAGGTCGGGTCCGCAGGGCGAAGCGCCGTCGAACGGCTCGATCAGGGCGCCATAGTCGAGCATCGCCTAGCGCCGGTCCTCGCCGCTGCGATGCGATCGGTCAGCGCCGCCCGGCTCCGCCGGGATCGTCCGAGCGCAGCACCGCGCAGCAGCCACGTACCGAGCCATCGTCTCTCCCCGCCGCGCACAGCAACATGGCCCCGACATCCAGTGCCGGGAACCGTCTATACTGTCCTACCCCGTCGCTTGCCCCGTCGATTCGGCGCACCAAGAGTAGATCGCTGCTTGCCTCGCCAGTCAAGCGGCAGCGGCATCTGTTCAAGCGACGAGAAACGTTCGATCATTTCTGCATTGTAACTTTCGAACACCGCTCGCGATGCCCCGTTGCGGGCCGGAACTTTCGCGTATACGTTCAGGACGGCCGCGCGTCGCCGAAACGGCGCGGCGTCACCGAAGAAGGGCAAACGCTCTCTTATGGATCAGCACGCCAGACTTGTGTGGACCTGCCGGGCCAAGCGCCGCGCCGCGCGGCGCCTGTCGGGTTAGGCGCGCGACGATCGGGCGCGTCCGGCGCCAATTGCGTTTCCCAGCATCTTCAGCATCGCACCGAACGGGGGGCATCATGGTCAGTTACTATCAGCTCGGCTCACAGAAGCGGCTCAACGAGATCGTGATGGTGGGAAGCCATGACGCGGCGATCACCTCCGGCGCGTCCAACGTCCAGACGCAGAGCCTCAATATCGCCGAACAGGCGGCGGCGGGCGTGCGCATCTTCGACATCCGCATCACCGGCGGCATCGTCGGCAAGGTCGGCGTCGACAACAAGCCGATCGGCCAGCTTGCCGCCTTCCACGGCAGCGGCATCGGGACGAAGGGCGTCAAGGGCGTGGTGGAGAACCGGTCGGGCCAGCACGCCCAGATGAAGGTCAAGCCGATGACCGGCGTCATGGGTGCTTACGGCGAGACGCTGTCGGCGATCCTCAAGCAGTCGCGCGAATTCGTCACAAAGAACTCCACCGAGTTCCTGATCCTGAAATTCGACAAATGCGACAATTGGCAGTTGATCGCCGAGGCGTGCATCGACCTGCTCGGCGATAAGATCTACTTGGGCGGCGGTAACGTGAATACCAAGACGCTGCAGCAGCTCGCCGGCTCCGTGATCGTCGTGTTCGGCCCCGATGCCTGGAAGACGCTTTCGCCCACCTTCGTCAGCAAGGGCATTTTGAAGTTCAAGAGCCTGTATTCGAAAAGCGGCACGCCCGGGGTCTATGATCCGAACTTCCCCGGCATTCAATACATCGGCAAGGGGGGCACCGATGTCGTGCCCTGGAAAAAGGGCTTCTACCGCTTCTTCAAAGGCAAGATGAAGGAGAACATCAAGAAGCAGATCAAGATCATGAGCCAAGGGCCGGCGGTCGACCCGGACGTGCTCGGCATGATGTACTGGACCACGACCGGCGCGACCGCGAGCATAAAGAAGCGCAACGCCTTTCTCTGGAACGACAAGAACCAGGAGAAGCTCGTCGAATTGTGGGAGACCCGCATGCCGCCGAGCGTCGATCCGACCGATCCGTCGGCCGCCCCCGTGCTGAAGACCTTCATGCCCAATTTCGTCATGGTCGACTTCGCGGATGCGACCAAGTGCGAGAAGATCTTCGACCTCAATTTCCTGAGCGCGATGAACGCGCACAACCTGGCGATCGAACACTATAATCAGGCGGACTAGCGCTGCCGGCCAGCCGATCAGGGATGGTGCGGGCGGTCGGGCTCGAACCGACACTCCTTGCGGAACCGGATTTTGAGTCCGGCGCGTCTACCAATTCCACCACGCCCGCACAGGCGACGCCCGGCTTATAGCCGGGCGCGCCGCGCACGCAACCGCGTCAGGCGAAGACGTCGGAAAGCGTTTCGCCGTCGGACAATTGCTTCGGGTCCGGCCCGTACCGGTTCAGCCCGCGGGTCCCGTCCAGGCACATGAAGACGAGCAGCACCAGCGCGCCGACGAAGCCGACCGCCGACACGGCGACGCTGGCGAGCTGCAGCGACGCGCTGCCGTTGGCGATCCCGGCGAAATTGAGGACCAGCGACAGGACGTACGGGCCGATGTAGAGCATGAGCCACCAGCCTGAGCGGTCCGTATCGTGCAGCCGCCGAACCGCGACCGCGATCGACGGGATCAGCGTGACGAGCCAGAACAGCCCGACAAAGATCGCAAGCGCGCCCAGCGATCCCATCATCCCCAACACGGAGCTGCTCCCCGGTCCGCCGGTCGCAGCCGAAACGCCCATCGCAACCGCGACCCCGACGAACAGCGAATAGACGATCGTCAGGAACAGGATGAACATCCAATATTCCTTGCGACGCGATCGGCCGCGAAACTGCGCAAAGCGCCTGAACGGCAAGAACATCCAGCTCATCGACGACACTCCCCTGTTGTGAACCCTTGTCAGTTTCGCGGCGGCTGCCGACGATAGCTCAGCGCTTCGGCGACATGGATGCGGCCGACGCCTTCGCTTCCCGCCAAGTCCGCGATCGTCCTGGCGACGCGCAGGATGCGGGTGTAGCCGCGCGCGGTCAGCCGCATCGCCTCCGCCGCCTGCGCGAGCAGCCTGCGGCCCGCGTCATCCGGGGTCGCGACCGAATCGAGCAGCGGCCCGTCGGCCTCGGCGTTGGTGCGCGCGGGCGCGTCGCGGTAGCGCGCCGCCTGCACGCTTCGCGCTTTCGCGACCCGCGCCGCGACCTCGCGCGATCCTTCGGCAGGCGGCGGCAGGACAAGGTCGGCGGCGCTCACCGCGGCGACGTCGATGTGGAGGTCGATTCGGTCGAGCAGCGGCCCGGACACCTTGGCCTGATAGTCCGCCGCGCAGCGCGGCGCGCGGGCGCAGGCGAGGCTCGCGTCGCCCAGGTGCCCGCACCGGCACGGGTTCATCGCCGCCACGAGCTGAACCCGTGCGGGAAACGTGACATGCGCGTTGGCCCGCGCGACGCTGACCGTGCCGGTCTCGAGCGGCTGCCGCAGCGAATCGAGCACAGCGCGGCCGAACTCGGGCAGCTCGTCGTGGAACAGCTCGCCCAGGTGCGCAAGGCTGACCTCCCCCGGCTTGACCTTCAGCCCGCCGCAGGTCAGCGCCGCCATCGACGCGGAATGGTGCGGCTAACGGAACGGCCGCGTCCGCGTCAGCCGCCCGCCGGTCAGCGTCCCCGCGACCGACTGGACCATCGACACCTCCAGCGCCTCCGCCGGGTCGAGCGGCGGCAGGATGCCGGGCAGGCACGACGCCATCAGCGACTTGCCCGCGCCCGGCGGCCCGCACATCAGCAGGTTGTGCCCGCCCGCCGCCGCGATC
>SXHP01000172.1 GCA_005773165.1 Sphingomonadales bacterium
ATGAGTCACGAATTGCGCACTCCGCTCGCCTCCATCCTCGGTTTCGTCGAGACGTTGAGCGACACCGCGGGCGACGACCCGGCGATCCGCGCCCGCTTCCTGCGGGTCATGTGGGACGAGGCGCGGCGCATGCAGCGGCTGGTCGAGGATCTGATCTCCTTGAGCCGCATCGAAGCGGACAAGTATCGCGCGCCGAGCACCCCTGTGGACCTGACCGCGCTGGTCGATTCGGTTTGCGCCGAGCTGCGCCGCGCAGGCGGCCCTCGCGGCGAAGAGCTCGCCTGCGCGCACGACGGGAGCGTGCCGCAAGTCGCGGGCGACGAGGCGCAGCTCTCGCAATTGCTCCACAATCTCGTCGGCAACGCGCTCAAATACGGCCGCTCAGGCACCCCCGTCACGATCAGGCTCACGCAGGAGGGCGACGCGATGGTCCGCCTGACGGTCGCCGATCAGGGCGAGGGCATCCCCCCCGAGCACATTCCGCGGCTGACCGAGCGTTTCTACCGCGTCGACGCGGGGCGCAGCCGCGCGCTTGGCGGGACCGGATTGGGCCTGGCGATCGTCAAGCATATCGTCGAGCGGCACCGCGGCCGCCTCGACATCGCTAGCCGCCCCGGCGAGGGCACCACCGTCTCCGTGACGCTTCCCCAGGTCTCACCGATGTCACAAAACCGCAACGGCTAGGCCGCAAGGCGTGGTTCGATCCACGATGAAGCGTTTTGTCATTCCCTTGCTCCTCGCGGGTGCGCTCGCGGGCTGCCGCGACCAGGCGAGCGGCGGAGGGGGGGCGCGCGCGCAGATCGCCGCGGTCGGGTCCTCCACCGTCTATCCTTTCACCACCATCGTCGCCGAACAGTTCGTCGCCTCGAGCCCGGACGCGCGTGCACCGGTGATCGAGTCGACGGGCACCGGCGCGGGAATGAAGCTGTTCTGCGCAGGAGTCGGTGCGGACCACCCCGACATGGTTGGGGCTTCCCGCCGGATGAAGGCGGTGGAGTACCGGCAATGCGCCGCCAACGGCGCGCGCGACCTGCTGGAGATCCAAGTCGGGATCGACGGCATCGCCTTCGCCGAGGCGAAGAACGGGCCGAAGCTGGCGCTGACTCCCGCCGACATCTACCGCGCGCTCGCCGCTGCGCCAGGCGGCAAGCCCAACGCCGCGCGGGTATGGCGCGACGTCAATCCCGCGCTGCCCGCGATCCCGATCACCGTATACGGCCCGCCCGCGACCAGCGGCACCCGCGATGCGCTCGCCGAGCTGATCCTGACCCGCGGCTGCGAAGCGTTCGACCGCCGCGCTCACGCCCTCGCGAAAAGCGATCCCGACGCGCACAAGGCCCTGTGCACCCGCGTCAGAGAAGACGGAGCGTACGTCGACGCCGGCGAGAACGACAACCTCATCGTCCAGAAGCTGCAATCCAACCCGCAAGCGCTGGGCGTGTTCGGGTACAGTTATCTCGAGGAGAACGCGCGCGACGTCACCGGTGTGGCGATCGACGGGGTCGCGCCCACTTATGCGACGATCGCCGACAACCGTTATCCGGGTTCGCGCCCGCTTCTCGTCTACGTCAAGAAGCCGCATCTGAACGCGATCCCCGGGCTGCGCGACTTCCTGAAGCTCTACGCCGCTGCCTGGGGTCCGGCGGGCCCGCTCGCCCGCCGCGGCCTGATCGCCGCTCCCGAAGCGGTGCGGGCGAAGTCGGCGGCGATCATTGCGAGCGAGACGCCGCTCGATCCGGCGGGCCTGAAGTGATGGCGCGCCTTCGTCGCCAAGCATGTTCCGTCACCCCGGACTTGTTCGGGGGTCCAGCCTTCCTTCGGCGATGCCGTTGCTTGCGAAACCCTGGACCTTGGAACAAGTCCGGGGTGACGTCGAACATCGGGAGACGGCGGCCATGACCTCGGCCGCCCTCCTGTTCCTCGTCATCGGTCTTGGCGTCATCGCTTACGCCACGGCTCGCCGCCGGGCGCTCCGCTTCCGCACCGCCGGCGCACGGTTCAGCTCGTTGCCGTCGCACTTCGGCTGGTACGCCGCGCTGTGGACCATCGTTCCGCCGCTCCTCTTTCTCGCGGTCTGGTCGGTCACCTCCCCTGCGCTCGTGACGGACACGGTGCTCACGACGCCCGCCGCATTGTCCCTCCCCCCGCCCGGCTTCGAGCGCGCCTCCATTCTGTCCGAAGCTCGCGGGCTCGCCGACGGCTCACGGTTCGGCGCGTTCAACGATCTTTCGCGCGCCCTTGCCCCCGCTTATGCCGCGGCGCAGGCGCGCTACGACCTGCTCGCCACGGTCGCCGCGCTGCTCCTCGCCTTCGCGGGCGCCGCCTTTGCCTGGACCAGAGCCCGCGCAGGCTTCGCCGTGCGAACGCGGGTCGAGCGGCTGGTGATGATCGCGCTGCTCGCCGCGTCGCTCATCGCCATCCTGACCACGGTCGGCATCGTCGCCTCGCTCGTCTACGAGGCCGCGCGGTTGTTCGCGATCGTGCCGGTCGGCGACTTCCTGTTCGGCACGCACTGGAGCCCCCAGGTGGTCGACCCGCGCGATCCGGGCGCGTCGCTGGGCGCCTTGCCGCTGTTCTGGGGCACCTTCTTCATCGGCGCGGTGATCGCGATGGCGGTCGCGATCCCGTTCGGGCTGATGAGCGCGATCTATCTGACGCAATATGCCGCGCCGCGCACCCGCCGCTGGATGAAGCCGGTGCTGGAGGTGCTCGCGGGCGTGCCCACCGTGGTCTACGGCTATTTCGCCGCGCTCACCGTCGCGCCCGCGGTGCGCAACCTCGGCGTGACGCTCGGCGTCGCGAACGCGAGTTCGGAGAGCGCGCTCGCCGCGGGCCTCGTCATGGGGGTGATGATCATCCCCTTCGTTTCGTCGATGGCCGACGACAGCCTGGCCGCGGTCCCCGCCGCGATGCGCGACGGGAGCCTCGCGATGGGCGCGACTTCGTCCGAGACGATCCGCCGCGTTCTCCTGCCTGCCGCATTGCCCGGTGTCGTCGGCGGCGTCCTGCTCGCAGTCAGCCGTGCGATCGGCGAGACGATGATCGTCGTCATGGCGGCGAGCGGGGTCGCGACGCTCACCGCCAACCCGTTCGCCAGCACCACCACCGTCACCCGCCAGATCGTCGACCTGCTGACCGGGGAAGCCGAGTTCGACAATCCTAAGACGCTCGCCGCCTTCGCGCTCGGGCTGACGTTGTTCATCGTCACCCTTCTCCTCAACATCGTCGCGCTTCGCGTCGTGAAGCGGTACCGCGAAGCCTATGAGTAGCAGCCTCGTCCCCCAGCTGCCGATCGCTGGCGGCGACGCCCACGATCCCGCGCCGCGCGCGCCGACCGATTGGACCACGGGCGCGATGGAGCGGCGCATCCGCCGCCGCTATGCTGCCGAGCGCCGCTTCCGTCTGCTCGGGCTCGCCGCCGTGGTGCTGTCCGCCGCGTTTCTCGCCTATCTGCTCCTGACCATGGTCGCGCAGGGTGCGGCCGGCTTCACCCGGACGCAGATCAGGACGCCCGTCGACCTCGCCGCCGCGCGGCTGCCGATCGACCCGGCGCGGGCACAGGGCCGCGGGGCCGATCTCGCGCTCGCGGGCGCGGGGCTGGAAAGCGCGGTCGACGCCGCGGCCGGTCGCGCCTTTGGCCCGGGACTGCTGTCAGACGGCGCGTGGCTGGTCGTCCGCGACGCGATCAAGCGCGACCCTGCGCTGCTCGGTCGCGCGGAAACCTTCGTGCTTCCCGCATCCGATCCGATCGACGTGGCTTGGAAGGGCGACGGCACGGCCGAGGCGGAGGCGACCGTCGCGCGGCTGGCGCAGCGCGGCGTCATCTCGCGCGGGTTCAATACCACCTTCCTGACGTCGGCCGACGCCACCGACCCGACCCGCGTCGGCATCTGGGGCGCGTTCAAGGGCTCGCTGCTGACGATGCTCGTCACGCTGGCGCTCGCCTTTCCGATCGGGACGCTGGCCGCGCTGTACCTGGAGGAATATGCGCCGCGGAACCGGTGGACCGACCTGATCGAGGTGTCGATCAACAACCTCGCCGCGGTCCCCTCGATCATCTTCGGGCTGCTGGGCCTGGCGGTGTTTCTCGGCACGTTCGGGATGCCGCGCTCGGCCCCGATCGTCGGCGGGCTGACGCTCGCGCTGATGACGATGCCCGTGATCGTCATCGCGGGGCGCAACGCGATCAAGGGCGTTCCGCCGTCGATCCGCGACGCCGCGCTGGGGGTCGGCGCGTCGCCGGTGCAGGTCGTCTTCCACCACGTCCTTCCCCTGGCTCTCCCGGGCATTCTCACCGGCACGATCATCGGCATGGCGCGCGCGCTGGGCGAGACCGCGCCGCTGCTGATGATCGGCATGCGCGCCTTCATCGCCGCGCCGCCGGACGGCATCGGCGATCCCGCGACGGTGCTGCCGGTGCAGATCTTTCTCTGGTCGGACGAGGTCAGCCGCGGCTTTGTCGAGAAGACGTCCGCCGCGATCCTTGTTCTTCTCGTCTTCCTGCTCGCGATGAACGGCGTCGCGATCTGGCTCCGCAACCGATTCGAGACCCGCTGGTGATGTCCGACACGCCCAAGATGACCGCGCGCCACGTAACGGTGCATTACGGCGCCAAGCGCGCGATCGACGACGTATCGATCGACGTCGGCACCGACGAGGTCACCGCCTTCATCGGCCCGTCGGG
>SXHP01000173.1 GCA_005773165.1 Sphingomonadales bacterium
ATAGATGTCCTGCAGCTGGTGCTGGTAAAGGTCTTCGAGCGTCTCGATGTCCTTGGTGAACAGGCCCATGGCGTAGACTCCTTCTCAGATGAAATGCGCGGGGCGTGGGCGCAGCCCTTCAACGGCAACGGCGGGCCTCCGGTTGCGCGGGCGCGGAGGATTTTGCCTCAGTTGCGCTTGGCGCCCGCCAGGTCGGCCGCGCTGGTCACCGTGGCGATGCCGCCGGGGTTGAGCGCCACGACCCATGCGCCGCCGTCGTCGCAGGTCGCGGTCCAGGCGGGCGCGCCCGACACGTCGGGCATGGCGGTCGATCCGGTCACCTGCTGGCACGAACGGCCCGCGTCGCGGATCGCGCGAAACAGCACGGCGTCGCGCTGCGCCGGGGGCAGCGCGCGGACTCGCGCGACGTAATCGTCCGTCGCCGCGGCGTTGCGCGACGCCGACTGATCGCCCCCTCCCCCGCATGCGGCCGCCGCCAGGGGCAGCGCGACGGTGATCACCCTTCGCATCATGGCTGAACTCCTCAGGACCGCGGCGCTCGCGGGCCGCATCGCCGGGGATTGAACGAGCGGACGCGCACCCGGTTGCTCCATGCCCCGGGGGTCTGCCGCATTTGCGCCTGACACGGCGGCCGAATGCGTGTAAGATGCTGACGAAAGGTTAGAAAAAAGCATGAAGTCTCGGCGTTTCGGTGCGGCCCTGTGCCTGGTCGCGATGTTGGCGGGCTGCGGCGGCGGCGGATCGTCCGGGGGCGCGTCCGGCGGGACGGCGACCGGCGGCGGCCCCAGCGCCACGCCTGCGCCCCCGCCGGCCACCGCCGCCTGCTCGCTGCGCGATCGGCAGGAGTGGGCGGGCGCGCAGCTGCGCGAATGGTACCTCTTCCCCGAAACGCTTCCCGTCGCGCTCGATCCGGCGTCCTACGCCAGCGTCGACGATTACGTCGACGCGCTGACCGCGACCGCGCGGGCGCAGCGCCGCGACCGGTTCTTCACCTATGTGACGTCGATCCAGGCCGAGAACGCCTTCTACGCCTCGGGCTCCAGCGCCGGGTTCGGGGTGCGGCTGGCGACCGACTCGGCTGCGCGCCGCGTCTTCATCAGCGAGGCGTTCGAAGGCGCGAGCGCGCTCGCCGCCGGGATCGATCGCGGCGCCGAGATCCTGGCGATCGGCGCCGACGCCGGCACGTTGCGCGACGTCGGCGCGATCATCGCCGCGGAAGGAACCGCAGGGATCACCAATGCGCTCGGCCCCAACACCGCCGGGACGACCCGGACGCTGCGCGTCACCGATGCGGCGGCGGGAACCCGCGTCGTCACCATCAGCAAGACCGATTACACGCTGACCCCGGTCTCGTCGCGCTACGGCGCCAAGATCATCGAGGACGGCGGGCAGCGCTACGGCTATGTCAACCTGCGCACCTTCATCTCGACCGCCGACCCGGCGTTGCGACAGGCGTTCTCGCAGTTCCGCACCGCGGGCGTGACCAACATCATCGTCGACGTCCGCTACAACGGCGGCGGGCTGGTCTCGATCGCGGAGCTGTTCGGCGACCTGCTCGGCGGGAATCGCTCCACCGCCGATGTGTTCAGCTACACGAGCTTCCGCCAGGAAAAGGCGTCGAACAACGAGACGCGCTTCTTTTCGCCGCAGCCGCAATCGGTGGGGGCGACGCGGATCGCGTTCATCGGCACCGGCGGCACCGCCTCGGCGAGCGAACTGGTCGCCAACGCCTTCGTCCCTTATCTCGGCGCAGGTGCAGGGCTGATCGGCACCAACACCTATGGCAAGCCGGTGGGGCAGATCGCGCTCGACCGCGCAAGCTGCGACGACCGGCTCCGGGTGGTCGCGTTCGCGACGCAGAACGCCGCGCGCAACGGCAACTATTTCGACGGGCTGGCGGCGACGGTTGAGGCGAGCTGCCAGGCGGCGGACGACATCACCTTTCCGCTCGGCGACCCGCGCGAAGCCTCGACCCGTGCGGCGCTCAACTTCCTCCAGGGGCGGACATGCACCCGCATCGCGACCGGCGCGGTGTCGACCGCGGCGGCGCGGACGCTGTCGCTCGATCCGGTGCTCAACGCGCGGCGCGAGTTGCTGACCCCTGAGCGCCCCGACACGGTGCAGCGCGAGGTGCCGGGCGCGTTCTGACGGGAGCGCGGTGGGCGCTGGTGCGTTGATCGGGATCAACCCGAAAGGCTCGCCATGACCAAGACGCTCGCAGACCTGTCCGAAAAGATGCGCGACATCGATTTCGCAATGCTGTCGACCCACACCGACGGCGGCCAGATCGCCGCGCGCCCGATGAGCAACAACCGCCAGGTCGATTATGACGGCACGTCGCATTACTTCAGCATGGGCGACACCCGGACGGTGTCGGACCTCGCGCGCGACCCCAAGGTTGGGCTGAGCTTTCTCGGCAAATCGGGCCTGCTCGGCATGAAGCCCTTCTTCGTCGCGGTCGAAGGCCATGCCGAGCTGATCCGCGACAAGGCGGCGTTCGCCGAGCATTGGACAAGCGACCTCGACCGCTGGTTCGCCGACGGCATCGACACGCCCGGCCTCGTGCTGATCAAGGTGCGCGCGGAGCGGGTGCATTATTGGGACGGCGAGGATGAAGGCGAGATCCGCCCCTGAGACGCTGGAGGCCCGGCTGTCCGGGTCGCCGCACGCCCCGTGCAGAATCGAGGCCGCGCTAGGGTGCCGGCTCGCTATTGCGCCTTCAGCCAGGCGATCAGCGCGGCGCGCTTCTGCGGGTCCTTGAGGCCGGGATAGATCATCTTGTTGCTCGGCACCGTCTTGCGCGGGTCGGCGAGATAGGCGTCGAGCAGGGCCGGGGTCCATGTCTTGCCGAAGCCCTTCATGGCGGCGCTGTAGTTGAAGCCGGGCAGCGAGCCCGCCTTGCGGCCGACCACGCCGTTGAGGTTGGGGCCGAGCCCGTTACGCCCGCCCTTGTCGATCGTGTGACAGGCCTTGCACGGCGCGTAGAGCACGGCTCCGCTGGGCGCGTTCTGCGCGGCGGCAGGCGCCGCGGCGAGCGCGAGCACGGCAAGGGACAGGCGGCACAGCATGGGGGAGACCCTTTCTGTTGAGACGATGGTGCCGGCTGGCAGCTTCAACATATCGTTCATCCGAGTGGTTTTACCACTTTCAACCAGGTAAGACAGCATGTACCAAGCGGCAAGAGCGTTAGCGGACAATGCTGGTGAGCTAAGTTGTCTTACCAGAGATTACATATGAATATCGTTCATAACAAACGCGGGAGCGGGGAATGCTGAAGCGAGCGGCACGTCGGACGTGCGTCGGATGGGCGACGCTGCTGCTGGCGAGCGCATCGCCGACCGCCGCCCAGACCGTCGCGCCGCCGACTCCGCACGATTTCAGCGCCGCGAAGCCGACGAGCGTGCTTCCCGCTGATCCGGGCAAGGACTTCACCTTCCGCGACTCGATCAATGCCGAGAACAAGGCGAGCTTCACCGTGATCGGCGCCCACAACGGCAAGCCGGTCTTTCGCGCCGACAATCCGAAGGGCTCCACCAATCAATATGGCGTCAACGCCCGCTGGCTGACGAGCAAGCCGATCAGGAAGGGCGACGCCCTGCTCGTCCGCTTCGCCGCGCGCGCGATCAAGGCGCGTCAGGAATCGGGCGAGGCCGAGGGGCTGCTGATCTTCCAGAAGCTCCAGGGCGGCGAGGATCGCGAGGTGACGCACGCGTTCAGCGTCGGGCCCGACTGGACGCAGATCAACGTGCCGTTCGTCGCCAAGCGCGACTATGCCGCGGGCGAGACCGATACGATGATCGCGTTCAGCAATCTCGAGCAGGTGATCGAGTTCGCCGAGTTCGACGTGCTCAATTTCGAAAACAGGATGGCCGCGTCGGCGTTGCCCGTGACCCGCTTCACCTATGCCGGGCGCGCCGCCGACGCCGCGTGGCGCAAGGCGGCGCTGGCGCGGATCGACGCGATCCGCACCGCCCCGCTCCGGATCCGCGTGGTCGATGCGCGCGGCCGCGCGGTGCCTGGCGCGAAGGTCGAGGCCGCGATGACCCATTCGGCGTTCCTCTGGGGCTCCGAGGTCAATTCCGACATGGTCGGCGCGCAGACGCCGGACGCCGAACGCTATCGGCGCGAGATCGTCGCGCTGTTCGACACCACCGTGATCGGCAACGGGCTGAAATGGCCCAATTGGGCGCGCCCGGACGCGCGCGCGCGCACCGTCGCTGCGATCGATTGGCTCCGCTCGCAGGACAAGCGGGTGAAGGGGCATAACCTCGCATGGCCCGCGTGGAAGTTCACCCCCGCCTTTATCGCCAGGGACCCCGCCAAGCAGGCGCAGATCAAGACGCTCGCCGACGCGCACATTCGCGACCTCCTGTCGACGACGCGCGGCAAGCTGATCGGCTGGGACGTGGTCAACGAGCCCGTCCACGAAACCGATTACTTCAAGCACATGCCCCGCGAGCACGTCGCCGAGTGGTTCAAGATGGCGCAGGCGAGCGATCCCGCGATGCAGCTGACTCTGAACGAATACGGCATGCTCAACCGCAGCTCCAGCCCGATGATGATCGCCGATCTTCTTGACTTCTCGCGCATGCTGCGCAGGAACGGCGCGCGGGTCGACGTGCTCGGCGTGCAGGGCCATGTCGGCCAGACGCCGCGCGCGCCGGTGTCGGTCCTCAGCGACCTCGACCTGCTCGCCGCCGACGGGCAGGAGGTGCAGATCACCGAGTTCGACTTCAACACGCGCGACGAGGCGCTGCAGGCGGATTATACGCGCGACTTCCTGATCGCGCTGTACAGCCACAAGGCGGTGACGGGCTTCGTGATGTGGGGCTTCTGGGAAGGATCGCAGTGGAAGCCCGACGCGGCGATGTTCCGCAAGGATTGGAGCGAGAAGCCCAATTTGGCGATGTGGCGCGAATGGGTGCTCAACCGCTGGCGGACCCGGGTCGCGCAGACGACGGCCGCGACGGGCGAGATCGCCGTGCGCGGCCATTTCGGCCGCTATCGCGCAACCGTCAGCATGGGCGGCCGGCGCGCGACCGCGAACTTCGAACTGAAGCCCGGCGGCGCGCCGGTGGTGATCACGTTGCGATGAAAGGCACGACTATGCGGATGATCCTGCTGTTCGCCCTGCTTGCCGGTGCGCCGGTCCCGGCGCTCGCCCAAGGCTGGAAGACCTTGTTCGACGGCAAGGATCTCTCCGCCTGGCGGGGGTACAAAGGTGCGCCGACGCCGACCCGGTGGAGGGTCGAGAACGGCGCGATCGCGCTCGGAATGGAAGGCGACAAGGGCGACCTCGTCACCACGGAGGCGTTCGGCGACTTCGAGCTCGAGCTCGAATGGAGGATCTCGGAAGGCGGCAACAGCGGGATCATGTACTTCGTCCAGGAGGTGGACGGCGCGCCGACCACCTACGCGACCGGCCCCGAAATGCAGGTGCTCGACGATGCGCGCCACCCCGACGGCAAGCTTCTGTCGCACCGCGCGGGCGCGCTCTATGATCTGATCCCCGCGAGCGTCCCCGCGGCGAAACCGGTGGGCGCGTGGAACAAGGTGCGGATCGTGTCGCGCGGCGGCCGCATCGAGCATTGGCTGAACGGCCGCCGCGTCGTCGCCACCCGCCACGGCGACGACGCTTGGCGCGCGATGGTGCAGCGCTCCAAGTTCAACGCGATGCCGCATTTCGCCAAGGTGGCGCGCGGACGCATCGCGCTGCAGGATCACGGCGACCCGGTGTGGTACCGCAACATCCGCATCCGCACCTTCTGAGCGGATACGGACGGCGGGGCGTCAGGTCGCCCCGCTGCTGACGTCCGGTGCATGGGCGCCGGGCAGCCCGAGCGAGGCGATCACCTGCGCGATGTGCGCCGCCGCTTCGGGCGTCGGGCCGGGATAGGGACCCTCGCCGGGGGTGTTCCCGAGATAGCCGATCTGCTCCCACCCTTCGGCGGTCGAATAATAAGCGCGCAGGGTGATGCGGCGCACCTGAGCGAAGAAGGCGGCGGGCTTCTCGAACCCCGGCTTGACCCGGTCCCGGAAGGCGATGTCGTCGCAGATCGCGCTACGCCCGGCGGCGCTTGCATCGGCGAAGCGCTTGCCCGTGCGCCGGGTGCTCTCCTCGTCGAGCCAGGCGAGACCGGGGACGATCAGCGCGCGATCACGCTGCTGCGCGGGATAGGGCGCGCTGACCCATTCGTCGACGAACGCCGGCACGCCCACCGCCGACGCCGCGCTCGCGCCGCCATCGGCGGGCAGGATCATGTCGCACAGCGCCGCCGTCGCACGGAGCTCGACCTGGGTCAGGGTCAGCGGCCAGGGGACCTTCGGGTCGGCGAGATCGGGATCGACGCCGTAACCCGGACCCTTGACCGGCAGGAGCGTGACCGTCGGCCACTTGGTCCCTTCCAGCCCGGTGCCGCGCGCCGATTCGGGCAGCACCGAGAGCGTCGCGGCGAGCCAGGCGAGCGTCGTGCGCCGGTCGACGATCACGCCGCCGCTCACAGCTCGCCCTTCCGCAGGCGTGCGGCGATATGGTCGGCGGAGCGCATCGTCAGCGCCATGATCGTCAGCGTCGGGTTCTTGTGCGCCTTGGACGCGAACACCGCGCCGTCGCCGATGTAGAGATTGTCGACGTCCCAGCAGCGGCCGTACGAGTCGGTCACGGAGGTGCGGCGATCCGCGCCCATCCGCGCGGTGCCGACCTCGTGGATGATCTCGCCGCCTTTCCGCAGCGCGCGGTCGGCGGGCTGCGGCGGTTCGCTCAGCTTGCCGCCCATCGCGCTCACGATCTCCTGTGTCGTTTTATGGAAATGGTCCACCATGCGGCGTTCCTGGTCGCTCCATTTGAAGTGGAACCGCAGCACGGGGATGCCGAACCGGTCTTTCTGCACCGGGTCGATCTCGCAATAGGACCCGGCGTTGGGGATCATCTCGCCGCGCAGCGTGAAGCCGATGCGCGTGCCGTACCGCTGATACGCCGCCTTGCGCAGCCCCGCGCCATAACCGTCGAGTCCGCCGAAATCGCCCGGCTCCTCGAACCCGCCGCCGACCTCGAAATGATAGCCGCGCGCGAAGTCGACCTTGCCCGCCTTCTGCTCCTTGTACAGCCAGAAGGGGATGTAGACGTGCAGCCCCATCGCCCCGTCCTCATTGTAGCGCGGCCGCCCCTCCAGCCCCGGAAAGGTCGCATTGAGGTCCGCGCCCACCGTGTCCATCAGGTTGCGGCCGAGCTGCCCGCTGGAGTTCGCCAGCCCCTCGCTCCGCCCGGCGACCTTGGTGTTGAGCAGGATGCGCGCGGTCTCGCCGGTGCTCGCCGCCAGGATCACGACGCGGCCGCGCGCCTCGTGCTGCGCGCGGGTCTTGCGGTCGATGAAGCGCACGCCGGACACCTTGCCTTGACGGTCGAGCACGACGTCGAACACCATCGCGTCGGTGCGCACGGTCAGCTTGCCGGTCGCGCGCGCCTGCGGGATCAGCGAGGTTGTCGTCTGGAACGCCGCGCCGATCGCGCAGCCGCGTCCGCATTCCGACGCCCAGTAACAGGGCTGGCGCGTGTCGACCGGGCGGGTCAGCACCGCGCGGCGCGCGGGCACGACCGGGATGTCGAGCTTGCCCGCCCCCGCCTTCAGGAACACCTCCCACGCGCGTGGCGTGGGGGGATCGTGCAGCACGCCCTTGCCCGAGTTCGGGTGGTTCTCCAGGTTCGGATTGTTGCCGTAGACGCCGACGATCGTCTCGGTCCGGTCATACCAGGGCGCGATCTCGTCATAGCTGATCGGCCAGTCGACGCCGAGCCCATCGCGGCTGTACGGCTTGAAGTCGTATGGACCCATGCGGAAGCTGTTGCGCGCCCAGTGATTGGTGCGCCCGCCGAGCATGCGGCTGCGCCACCATTTGAACTCGGTTCCGGGGCCCATCGTATAGGGCTCGCCCGGCATGTCCCAGCCGCCGTCGACGGTCGCGTCGTAATAGCCGAAGTCCTTGTCGGGGGTGCCCACCCCGCGCAGCGGCGCGTCGCGCGAGAAGTTGAGCATCGCGGCCTCGCCCGGATCATAGTCGCGTCCGGCCTCCAGCATCAGCACCTTGGCGCCCGCGCGGGTCAGCACCCACGCCGCCATCGCGCCGCCCGCGCCCGACCCGACGACCACAGCGTCGTACGTTCCCGCCGCCAACGTCATCCCTCCCCGAAGCTTCGCCGCTTTTCCACGTTGTCTGACAACAGTACGAATCTTTTCAAGTCCGAATGTGCGCATGCGACAGCCTGAGCGGCGCGCATCTATTGCGCTATCGCTCGACGCCGCGACCGTGGCGCGTACAGATGAAGCGCGTCACCCCGCCGGGCCGCGCTGTCCAGCGGCCGACCGGTGCCGCTGCAGCCGGTTCGATTCGGATCGGCCGATCGCCCGTCACCGGCGGGCAGCGCTAACCGCGCGGCGGGATAAACTGCGATGTACCGGGAAACTGGATGCCCCGTGAGGATTCGAACCTCAATTGACGGAGTCAGAGTCCGTAGTCTTACCTTTAGACGACGGGGCAACAGCGGGCGGGCTCTAGGCGGGGGGAGGCGGGCTGTCAACGCCGGGCGGCTTGTCGCGGCGGACATGGCGCGCTACGTCTGGGGCAGGCACCGAGCGCGACGGCTTCTTCCGCCGCGCAAGGCAGAACAGAACAAGCGAGTTCCACACGGCATGGGCGATTTCGCCGAAATGCCGCACCGGCAGGCCCCGCCTGCCCGTCCGGCCTCCATCCGGCCCCCCCGCGCCCGGGGGCGTGAGGGGCGGCATTACGCCGCGCTCGATCTGGGCACCAACACTTGCCGGCTGCTGATCGCCAGGCCGCAGGGCCCCGGCTTCGCGATCGTTGACGCGTTCTCGCGCGTGGTGCGGCTCGGCGAAGGGCTGGCCGCGACCGGACGGCTGAGCGACGACGCGGTCGAACGCACGATCGCCGCGCTGCGCGTCTGTTCGGACAAGCTGCGCCGTCGCGACGTCACGCTCGCGCGCTCGGTCGCGACCGAAGCGTGCCGCCGCGCCGCCAACGGGCCGGAGTTCATCGCGCGCGCGCGGTCGGAGACGGGCATCCACCTCGACGTCATCACCGCGGAGGAGGAGGCGCGGCTGGCGGTGCTCGGCTGCCACGTGCTGATCGAGCCCGGCGACGACCCCGCGCTGGTGTTCGACATCGGCGGGGGATCGACCGAGCTGGTGCTGGTCGACACGCGCACCCCCGTGCCGACCGTCCTCGACTGGCATTCGACCCCATGGGGCGTCGTGTCGCTGACCGAGCATACGAGCGGCGACGCGCAGGCGCTGGATCAGACCTATGCCCGGATGCGCGCGTTGGTGGCGGAAAGCTTCTCGGGGTTCGCGAATCGGCTGCCGCGGGTGGCGACGCCGCGGCTGCTCGGCACGTCGGGAACGGTGACGACGCTCGGCAGCGTCCATCTGGGGCTGAGCCATTATGATCGCGCGGCGGTCGACGGGCTGATCGTGCCCGCGCGGGCGATGCGGCGGATCAGCCGCGACCTCGCGGGCATGTCGATCGCCGAACGGAGCAAGGTCGCGTGCATCGGCAGCGAGCGCGCCGACCTGGTCGTCGCGGGCTGCGCGATCCTCGAGACCATTCTCGACCTGTGGCCCGCCGACCGGCTCGGCATCGCCGACCGCGGCATCCGTGAGGGCATCCTGCGCCGCCTGATGGGGAGCGCGCGCCCATGAGTTCTCTGGCATGAGCCGCGGCGGTTCCGGCGGCCGGGTCCGCGTCAAGACCGGACGCGGGCGCACCGCGGCGTCGACGCGCTGGCTGGAGCGGCAGCTGAACGACCCTTATGTCCGCCGCGCCAAGGCGGAAGGGTATCGCAGCCGCGCGGCGTACAAGCTGCTCGAGCTCGACGAGCGGTTCGGGCTGCTGAAGGGCGTGCGCCGGGTCGTCGACCTCGGCATCGCGCCGGGCGGCTGGGCGCAGGTGGTGCGCAAGGCCGCGCCCGGCGCATGCGTCGTCGGGATCGACCTGCTTCCGGTCGACCCGATCGACGGGGTGACGATCTTCCATCTCGACTTCACCGACGCGCGCGCGCCCGGGCTGATCGCCGACGCGCTGGGCGGCGCGGCAGACCTGGTCCTGTCGGACATGGCGGCGAACACGGTCGGCCACCCGCAGACGGACCATCTGCGCACGATGGGGCTCGTCGAGATCGCGGTCGACTTCGCGGTCGAGAGCTTGCGCCCCGGCGGCGCGTTCGTCGCCAAGGTGCTGGCGGGCGGCGCGGACAATGAACTCGTCGCGATTCTCAAGCGCAACTTCGCCGCGGTGAAGCACGCCAAGCCGCCCGCGAGCCGCAAGGATTCGAGCGAGTGGTACGTGATCGCGCAAGGGTTCAAGGGGCGGGGTGAGGCGGAAACCGTAGCCTGACATCCTGCGTCACCCCGGACCTGTTCCGGGGTCCAGTGTGCGGCAAGCGAAGCGGCAAGAGGCTTAAAGATCAGCGCCCGTGGACCCTGGAGCCCGGAACAAGGCTCGGCCGAGCGTGTCGAGGTATCCGGGGTGACGAAGTACTTGTGGCTATCGCTACCCGCCCAAAACCCGATCGCTCACGAACGCATTGCTCCGCCGCTCATGCGCAAATGTGCTCGCGGGGCCGTGCCCGGGAATGAAGGTCGTCGCATCGCCGAGCGGCCACAGCTTGGTGACGACCGAGCGGATCAGCGCGTCATGGTCGCTCATCGGAAAGTCGGTGCGGCCGATCGACCCCTGGAACAGCACGTCGCCGACCAGCGCCAGGTTTGACGGCGCGTGGTGGAAGATCACGTGCCCGGGCGTATGCCCCGGCGTCTCGTAGACGTCGAGGACGAGGTCGCCGACGGACACCGTGTCGCCGTCGCGCAGCCAGCGGTCGGGCTCGAACACCACCCCCCGCAGACCCCAGTTGCGGCCGTCCTCGTCGAGCCGCGCGAGCCAGAAGCGGTCGGCCTCGTGCGGGCCCTCGATCGCGACGCCCAGCTTGTCCGCGAGCGGCTTGGCCTCGCCCGCGTGGTCGATGTGGCCGTGGGTGAGCAGGATCTTCTCCACCGTCACGCCCGCTTGCGCAATCGCCGCCTCGATCCGGGGAAGGTCGCCGCCGGGATCGACCACCGCGGCCTTCATCGTCGCAGTGCACCAGATCACCGTGCAATTCTGCTGGAGCGGGGTCACCGGCACGATCGTGACGCGCATGGGAGGATTGGTCATGCGGTCGCGATACCTGCGTGAAGGCATGGCGGCAATCCGCCCTTGGCCGCCGCGCGTGAGGGGTGCAAGGATGGTCCGATGCTGAGCCCTCCGTTCGTGCTGCTCGACGACGCGCGTGACGGCGGCGCGCCCGCGCGCCTGTACGCCGCGCCGGTGCGCATCGTCTCGGCGCAGACCCCGGGCGAGGTGCCGGGCGTGCTCGACGCGGTGCGCGCGGCGACTCGGGCCGGGCTGCACGCGGCGGGGTTCCTGGCTTACGAGGCGGGCGAGGCGTTCGAGCCGAGCGCGGGGCCGCTCGCCGCTCCAGACGGGCCGCTCGCGTGGTTCGGGCTGTTCGAGCGCTACGAGACGCTCGCCGAATTGCCGTTGCCCGACCCGGCGGGCGCGTGGATCGGCGCGCTGGAGCCCGAGGTCGGGCGCGACGACTATGACACGCAGCTCGCCCGGGTGCTCGATCTGATCGCGGCGGGCGACATCTCTCAGGCCAATCTCACCTTCCGCGCGCGCGTCGGCGTCGCGGGCGACCCGCTCGCGATCTACGCCCGGCTGCGCGCCGCATCGGGGGCGGGCTGGGGCGCGGTGGTCGCGACGGGCGAGCGGACGCTCTTGTCGCTGTCGCCCGAGCTGTTCGTCTCGCTCGACCGCGGCCGCCTCACCTGCCGCCCGAGGAAGGGCACCGCGCCGCGCCGCGAGGACCGGGGGGAGGACGCCGCCGCCTCGCGCGCGCTCGCCGCGGATGAAAAGCAGCGCGCCGAAAATCTGCTGATCGTCGATCTGATGCGCAACGACCTGTCGCGGGTCGCCGCGCCCGGCAGCGTCGACGTGCCCGAATTGTTCGCGGTCGAGCGCTACCCGACGGTCCACCAGATGACGTCGACCGTCACCGCGACGCTGGCGGGGGGCAAGGACGCGATCGACGTCCTCGCCGCGCTGTTCCCGTGCGGCTCGATCACCGGCG
>SXHP01000174.1 GCA_005773165.1 Sphingomonadales bacterium
ACGGCCTGTCGGGCGACGCCTATCACGTCACCGCGCCGCATCCGGAAGGGTCGGGCGCGTATCGGGCGATGGCGATGGCGATGCGCAAATCGGGGCTGAGCCTCGACGACATCGACTATGTCAACGCGCACGGCACTTCGACTCCGCTCGGCGACGAGTTGGAGCTGGGCGCTGTGCGGCGGCTGTTCGGCGATGCGATCGGCGGCATGTCGATGTCGTCGACCAAGTCGGCCATCGGCCATCTGCTCGGCGGCGCGGGCGCGGTGGAGAGCATCTTCTGCATCCTCGCGATGCGCGACGGCGTCGTCCCACCGACGCTCAATCTCGACAACCCGAGCGACAATTGCATCGGCGTCGATCTGGTGCCGCACACCGCCAAGAAGCGGCAGGTGCGCGCAGTGCTGAACAACAGCTTCGGGTTCGGCGGCACCAATGCGTCGCTGGTGATGCGGGCGGTCTGACCGGTTCGATGCGCAAGCTCGGCTGCCTTGCGCTGATAGCGGTCCTCGCCGCGGCGGCGGCCCTGTTCCTGGTCATCCAGGGCTGGGGCGGGGCGGGGCCGTCGACGCGGACGCTGACGGTGGTCGTGCCGCAGGGCGCGACGCTCGCCTCGACTGCCGCGGCGCTGGAGCGTGACGGCGCGATCCGTTCGGCGACGCGCTTCAGGCTGATGGCGCGGGTGTTGGGGTCGGGCGAGCCGATCAAGGCGGGCGAGTATCGCGTTCCGCCGCATTTGAGCGCGGCCGATATCCTCAAGATGCTCCAGGGCGGCAAGACGCTGCAGCGGCTGGTGGTGATTCCCGAGGGCTATCCGTCGGTGCTGGTTCACGATGCGCTGGCCAAGGCCGACGGGCTGGTCGGCACGGTGCCGGTGCCCGCGGAAGGATCGGTGCTGCCCGACAGCTACGCCTTCCAGCGCGGCGACACGCGCGCGGAGGTCGTCGCGCGGATGCAGCGCGCGATGCGCGACTATCTCGCCGCGGCCTGGGCGAAGCGCAAGCCTGGCATCGCAGTGAAGACGCCCGCCGAGACGATCGTGCTCGCATCGATCGTCGAGACGGAAACCGGCAAGCCGTCCGAACGGCGGATGGTCGCCGCGGTCTACGGCAACCGGCTGCGCGTCGGCATGCCGTTGCAGGCCGATCCGACGGTGATCTACCCGATCACCAAGGGGCGACCGCTCGGTCGGCGCATCCTGCGGTCGGAGCTGCGCGCGAAGAACGGGTACAACACGTACGCAAGCCCCGGGCTGCCGGTCGGCCCGATCGCCAACCCGGGGCGGGCGAGCATCGACGCGGTGCTCGATCCGGAGCGGTCGTCTGCGCTGTATTTCGTGGCGGACGGGACGGGCGGGCACGTGTTCGCGAACACGCTGGCCGAGCACAACGCCAATGTGCAGAAATGGTATGCGATCCGGCGGGCGCGGGGAGAGATGTAACCGACGGCTGATTGATAGAATTAGATGTTAGCGGATTAGCCGGGCGGGGTGATTGGGGTTGCGGCGCACGAAGTCGTCAACCTCGCGGAGCCGCGTAGGTAGGGGTTCTACTTCGGTCGTGCCATCGGACCAGAAGCGAAAACCCTGATACCACAGCGCTTCCACCTTCCGCCACTGTTCAGCATCTGCCTTCTTCGGCGCTTTGAACGCCCGACCCATCTCGTGCAGAGGCGTAGCGCACTGCGGGCAGACTGCTTCGGTGTCGGGGCGAACTTTGCACGACTTACGACACGCGAAGCAGGCATGAGCGATTAAGTATTCAGGTCCGTTTGGAAGTGCGAGCGGCAACGGATCGAGCCGTAAGCCCATCGAACGTCGCACCGCCTTTCGTCCTGCCCTTTCCCAAGCGCTCACCATTTTGTCACGATGACCTTGCTGTTAGACGCATGCAACAGGGCGATAGACCGGCTCAGTGTCTCAACGTGCTCGCCGCCTTCGCCTTCGCCTCCACCTCCGCCAGCGTCCCGCCGGTGATCCAGCTCCCGCCGACGCACAGCACCTTGTCGAACGCGAGCCAGTCGGGGGCGGTCGCTTCGGTGATGCCGCCGGTGGGGCAGAAGCGGCATTGGTAGAAGGGGGCGGCGAGGGCTTTCAGCGCCTTGAGGCCGCCGCTGGTTTCGGCGGGGAAGAACTTGAAGTGGGTCAGCCCCATGTCGAGGCCGCGCATGATGTCGCCCGCGGTGGCGATGCCGGGGAGGAACGGCGTGCCCGACGATACGATCGCGTCGCCCAGGCGCTGCGACAGGCCGGGGGAGACGATGAACTCGGCGTCGGCCTTCATCACCGCCTCGAACTGGTCGGTGTCGACGACCGTGCCCGCGCCGACGATCGCGCCGGGGACCTTCTTCATCTCCGCGATCGCCTCGAGCGCGGCGGGGGTGCGGAGCGTCACGTCGAGGACGCGCAGGCCGCCCGCGACCAGCGCTTCGGCGAGCGGCTTCGCGGTCGCGGCGTCGTCGATGACCAGCACGGGGATGACCGGGCTGGTCTGCATGATGGTGGCGATGTCGGTCATGTGTGTTCCTGGGCGAAAGCCGCCGCGGCGCCGAAAAGGCCGGGCTGGGGATGGGTGATGAGCTTGACGGGGATGCCGGCCATCAGCGACTGGAAACGGCCCTTGGCGACGAAGCGTTGCGCGAATCCGGAGGAGAGCAGGCGGTCCTTGATCCGCAGGCCGAGCCCGCCAGCGATCACGACGCCGTTCGCGCCGTGCGCGAGCGCGAGGTCTCCGGCGACCGCCCCCAGTGCAAGGCAGAAGCGGTCGAGCGCGGCGAGCGCGATCGAATCGGTGCCCTCCAGCGCCTCGGTCCACACCGTCTTGTCGTCGCGGCTGGGCACCGCGCGGCCTTCCAGTTCGGCGAGGGTTTCGTAGATCGCGGTGATCGCTGGGCCCGCGCAGATGCGCTCGGTCGACACGCGGGTGAAGGTCTTGCGCAGCCGCTTGACGATCGCGTCCTCAATGCCGTCGAGCGGGGCGTAGTCGACGTGCCCGCCCTCCGTCGGCAGCACGTGGTAGCGCTCGGCGATCTTGAACACCTGCGCGACGCCGAGCCCGGTGCCGGGGCCGCAGACGGTGGTCACGCCCTCCGCGGGCAGCGGTTCGTCGGGGCCGCAGAGATGGTCGAAGTCGCTGTGGGGAAGCTGCGCGACCGCGTGGCCGACCGCGCCGAAATCGTTGATGATCGTGTAGGCGGGCGCGTTCAACCGTTCGGGAATGAGCGATGGGCGAATGATCCAGGGATTGTTGGTCAGCCGGATCATGTCGCCGGTGATCGGGGACGCGACCGAGATGGCGGCGGCGGGGGGGAGCGTGCCGCCGCGCGATTCGGCGAACGCTTCCCATGCGGTCTGGAGCGAGGCGTGCTCGGCGGTTTTCTGGGTCATCGGCTCGCCGAGTGAGACGACGCGGCCGTTCTCGACCTCGGCGATGGCGAAGCGGGCGTGGGTGCCGCCTATGTCGACTGCTACGACCTGCATCAGCCTCTCCCCAGTTCTTTGTCACCCCGGACTTGTTCCGGGGTCCAGCGTGCGGCAGGCGATGACGTTTGAGCCTCTATCCGCATCGCCCGCGGAACCCTGGACCCCGGAACAAGTCCGGGGTGACGATGTATGCGTGGCGAGCGGAGCGGACTCACAGCCCAGCTCCCGCCAGCACCGCGCTCGCGCCCTTCTCGGCTTCGTCGGCGTGGGCGCGAAACAGGCCGAACAGCTCGCGGCCCATGCCGGTGGCGGGCGGCGGCGCTTCGGCGAGGGGGCGGGCGGCCCATTCGTCTGCAGGAACCAGCGCGTCGAGCGTGCCTGCGACCGCATCGACGCGGATCAGGTCGCCGTCGCGGATCTTGCCGATCGCGCCGTCGCCCAGCGCCTCGGGCGAGCAGTGGATCGCGCAGGGCACCTTGCCGCTCGCCCCCGACATGCGGCCGTCGGTGACCCGCGCGACCTTGAACCCGCGATTCTGGAGGACGCCGCGCGGAGGGGTGAGCTTGTGGAGCTCGCGCATGACGTTGGCGCGCGGGCCCTGGACGCGGACGACGACCACGACGTCGCGCTCGAGCTCGCCCGCCTTGAACGCGGTGAGCACGTCGAGCTGGTCGGTGAAGACGCGCGCCGGGGCCTCGATCACCCAGCGCTCGCGGTCGACCGCGGACACCTTGATGCACGCGCGGCCGATGTTGCCCGCAAGGATGCGCATGCCGCCGTCGGCGGAGAAGGGCGCGGCGGCGGGACGGAGGATGGTGTCGTCGCCGGTCTCGCCGGGATCGACCCAGGTCAGCGCCTCGCCGTCGAGCGTCGGCTTGCGGCCGTAGTCCGCCAGATCGGCGCCCGCCACGGTCATGATGTCGCGGTGGAGATAGTCGCCGCCGACCAGTTCGCGGATGACATACGGCATCCCGCCCGCCGCCTCGAACCCGTTCACGTCGGCCGAGCCGTTCGGATAGACGCGCGCGATCAGCGGCACCGCGCGGCTCAACCGGTCGAAATCGTCCCAGTCGATGACGATTCCCGCCGCGCGCGCGATCGCGGGGACGTGGAGCAGGTGGTTGGTCGAGCCGCCCGTCGCGAGCAGTCCGACCGCCGCGTTGACGATCGCCTTCTCGTCGACGCAAGCCGCGAGCGGGCGATAATCGTTGCCGCGCTGGCCGATCTCCGCCAGCCGGTGGACCGCGGCGCGGGTCAGTTCCTGGCGCAGCTTGGTGCCTGGGTTGACGAAGGCGCTGCCTGGAATGTGCAGGCCCATCACCTCCATCATCATCTGGTTGGTGTTGGC
>SXHP01000020.1 GCA_005773165.1 Sphingomonadales bacterium
GGCGGGGTCACCGCGGGGATCGACTTCGCGCTGACGCTGACCGCGCTGCTGCGCGGCGAGGCGCACGCCAAGGCGGTGCAGCTCAGCCTGGAATATGACCCGCAGCCGCCGTTCGACGCAGGATCGCCCGAGCGCGCCGGGCCCGAGCTGGTGGCGGTGTACAGGCGCCGGATGGATCGGCTCGCGCCTTACCGCGAGGCGGAACTCAGGGCCGCCGCGGATCGACGGGGTCAGGCTGCGCCAGGATCGACCGATTCTTCCTGATGCCGTTGACGCGGTGCCAGATGTAGAAAGCAATGGCGGCTGCTCCGAGCACCCCGATGACGATGTGCGCATGGTGAAACGCCGCCTTTAGCCGCGGGTCGCTGTTCCACTGCTCGCCCAGCTCGCGCCCGACCCATGCAAGCGCGAAGCAGAAGGGCCAGGAACCGACAAAGGTATAAAGGTGGAAGGGCACGAGCGGCATGCGTGCCACGCCCGCAGGAAAGGCGATGAAGGTGCGGATGACGGGCAGCAGCCGCCCGATCAGCACCGCCCAATTACCCCAGCGCGCGAAGAAGCGCTCGGCCGCGTCGATCTCGTCCAGCCCGACGAGGAAATACTTGCCCCAGCGCGCCACGAACGGCCGCCCGCCGCGCTTGCCCGCTTCATACGCGAACACCGACCCGACGTTGCACCCCAAAGCGCCGGCGGTGGCGGCGAGATAGATATTGAACTCGCCCGTCGACACCAGATAGCCGGCGAGCGGCATGATGATTTCGGAGGGTAGCGGAATGCAGGCGCTCTCGATCGCCATCAGGATGAGGACGCCGAGGTAGCCGCCCGCGCGGATGACCTCCACGCAGAAGGTGACGAGTGCGGCGATGATGGTCTCGAACATGGCCGGGGCGCTTGCGCGATCGGCGCGGGGGCGTCAATCGGAACCCGGTGCAACATGAGGGGGTTGGCGCAAGCATGACCGACATCACGCTCAACGACGGCCGGACGCTGCCCGCGCTCGGCATGGGAACCTTCAAGATCCCCGACGGCCATGCCGCGGCGGTCGTGCGCGACGGTCTGGACGCCGGGTTCCGGCTGGTCGACACCGCCGCACTCTACCACAATGAACGCGGGGTCGGCGAAGGGGTGCGCGGCGCCGACGTCTGGGTCACGACCAAGCTGTGGAACGATCGGCACGACGACCCCGAGGCGGCGCTCCACGAGAGCCTGGCGCTGCTCGGCATGGACGCGGTCGACCTCTACCTTATCCATTGGCCGTCGCCTGCGCAGGCGCGCTTCGTGCCCGCGTGGAAGGCGCTGATCGCACTGCGCGAGGCGGGCAAGGCGAAGTCGATCGGCGTGTCGAACTTCCTTGCGCGCCACCTTGAGCGCGTGATCGATCACACGGGCGTCATCCCCGCGGTAAATCAGATCGAATGTCACCCCTATTTCCAGCAGGTCGAGCTCCGGAGCTGGATGGAGGAAAGCGGCATCGTCTGCCAGAGCTGGAGCCCGCTCGGGCAGGGCGAGGTGCTGACGGACCCCGTCATCGCCGGGATCGCGCGCAAGCACGGACGCAGCCCGGCGCAGGTGGTGATCGCCTGGCACCTCGCCTCGGGGCTGTCGGTGATCCCCAAGGCAGGGTCGGCGGAGCATCTGCGTGAGAACGCAGCGGCCGCGGACGTCGTCCTCGATGGCGACGACATGGCGAAGATCGCCGCGCTCGATCGCGATGACGGGCGGATCGGCCCCGATCCGATGACTTTTTAAGCGATCAGCCTCGGACGGCGGTGATCAGATAATCGAGCGCGGTCGACTGCCCGAGCGCAAAGCCCTTTGCTGGCGAGAGCACGAGTCCGCGGACGTCAATCACCGTGAGCCCCGCCGCGGCGAGCAGCGCGGTCAGCTCTTCGGGGGTCAGGAAGCGCTGCCAGTCGTGAGTGCCGCGCTTGATCATCCCGGTCCCCTCCGCCACCGCGATCATCGCCAGGCGCGACGTCGCGGTGCGGTTCGGCGTCGACAGGATGAGCAGTCCGTCGTCGGCGAGCGCGTCCGCGAGGCCGCGGACGAACGGTGCCCGGTCGACGACGTGCTCGATCACCTCGAGGCAGGTGACGAGGCCGAACCGCTCGCCGGCGCCGAGCGCTGCGACGCTCCCGGCGCGATAGTCGATCGTCAGTCCCGAACGTCGGGCGTGCTGGTCCGCGATGACGATGTTCTCGGGGGCCGCATCGATCCCCGTCACCATTGCACCGAGGCGAGCAAGCGGCTCGCAAAGCAGCCCCGCGCCGCAGCCGACGTCCAGCGCGCAGCGTCCGGCGAGCGGGGTGAAGCTGTCCGGATCGCCGCCCCAATGCGCGTCGACCCGCTCCCTGATATAGGCAAGGCGGGGCGGATTAAGCTTGTGGAGCATCGCCGACGAGCCCTTCGGGTCCCACCAGTCCGCCGCCATCCGCCCGAAATGCGCGGCCTCGCGCGGGTCGATGGTATCGGTCGTGACAGTTGCGCTGCTCATGCGCGGTTCCTATCAGGACGCCCGCTTTCCCCCAAGGAGAATGACCCCCGAGATGGCGCGGATCGTGATGAAGTTCGGCGGCACGTCGATGGCCGGGATCGAGCGCATCCGCAGCGTCGCCGCGCGGGTCAAGCGCGAGGTCGAGGCGGGCAATCAGGTCGCGGTCGTCGTATCGGCGATGGCGGGGGAGACCGACCGGCTGGTCGGCTTTTGCCGTGAAGCCTCGGCGCTATACGATCCGCGTGAGTATGACGTCGTCGTCTCGGCGGGCGAGCAGGTGACCAGCGGCCTGCTCGCGATCGCGTTGCAGGCTGCGGGCGTTCCGGCGCGCTCCTGGATGGGCTGGCAGCTTCCGATCGCGACCTCGGACGCGCATGCCTCGGCGCGGATCGGCGAAGTCGACACCGCTGGGCTCGACGCGGCCCTGTCTGCGGGCGAAGTCGCGGTCATCCCGGGCTTTCAGGGCCTCGCCCCCGGCAATCGTGTGACGACGCTTGGCCGCGGCGGCTCGGACACGTCGGCAGTCGCGGTCGCGGCGGCGATGCAGGCGGACCGGTGCGACCTCTACACCGACGTCGAC
>SXHP01000021.1 GCA_005773165.1 Sphingomonadales bacterium
CAGCACCGAATCGCGGTCCTCGTCGAGCACCTGCGATCCCACCGGCACCTTGATCAGCAGATCGTCGCCGCCCGCGCCGGTGCGGTTCGATCCCGACCCGCCGTGGCCCCTCGGGGCGCGGAAATGCTGGGTGTAGCGGAAGTCGATAAGGGTGTTGAGCCCGGCCACCGCCTCAAACACGATGTCGCCGCCCTTGCCGCCGTTGCCGCCGTCGGGGCCGCCGTATTCGATGAACTTCTCACGGCGGAAGGAGACGGCGCCGGGACCGCCGGAGCCTGAGCGGACGAAGATTTTAGCTTGGTCTAGAAAGTGCATGGTGCGCGCGGCCTAGCGCTTTAGCGAAGCTAAAGCGAGGCTTCAGCGCGCACCCGGCTGGCCTCGCTCAAGCGAGGGCCGACGGCGCTGCGGCTTTGCCGCGGCGCGGGTTGAAGGGAGGCGGATCGGCAGGAGCCTTCGACGCATGGCTTGCCGGGCGCTGGACCCCGGAACAAGTCCGGGGTGACGGAGTACCTTATCGGGCCTCATGCCCTCGCCCAGCCAGCAGCGCCCGGGTCGCAAGCTCGCGCGCCTTCTCGCGCGGCAATCCCAGCGCCTTCGCCATCGGACCGCCGAGCAGCGCGTCGCCGAGCGCCATCAGCACCAATTGCAGCGTCTCCTCGTGGAGCGGCATCGCGGCCTCGTTGTGCCCGTCCGCCAGATCATCGACGAGATTGTGAATCGCGCTGAGGATGGGATCGAGCGCGTCTTCGTCGCCCGACAGGATCATCCAGCTCGCGAGCGCGCCCGCGCCGCCCTTGCCGAACGCGTCGAAGGTCATTTCGACGACTTCGCTAGGGTCCTGGTTCTGCCGTCCGCGTCTGGCCGCTTCGCCGATCTGGCCGACGACCGCCTCGGCCATGCTCGCGATCAGCGCCTTCTGCAGCCCCGCGGCCGAGCCGAAATGATGGAGCAGATTGGCGTGGGTCCGGCCGATCCGCGCGGCGACCGCCTTCAGCGTGACGCCTTGCGGACCGTGTTCGACGAGCAGCGCGCGGGCGGCGTCGAGCGCAGCGTCGCGCGAAGCTTCCGGGGAGAGGCGACGGCGCGCTATTGACATTCGTGTAAGTAAACTGTAGGCATCATGCTCCTGTTCGGAGGTTTCCGTGTCGAAAGCAACGCCAAGCGATCTGACCATCACCCCGCGCGACCGGCGCTTCGGGCGCGGCGCGGCGATCCGCCGCTGGTGGCTGAACGACGATCCTTATGCGACCGCCTTCTACAACGCGTTGTCGGTGACCTTCCCCAAGGGCGAGGGCTATTTCGTCGACAGCGTCCGCGCGTTTCGCGAGGGCACGCCGCCCAAGCTGCAGGCCGAGATCAACGCCTTCATCAAGCAGGAGGTGATCCACACCCGCGAGCATGTCGCGTTCAACCGCCATGTCGCCGACCAGGGTTATGACACGGCGCCGCTCGAGCGCGATGTCGACGAGACGTTGGCGCTGACCAAGGGCCGACCGCCGATCGCGAAGCTGGCGGCGACGAGCGCGCTGGAGCATTTCACCGCGATGCTGGCGCACGAGCTGATCGCCGACCCGAAGCATCTGGCGGGCGGCGACGAGCAGGCGAGGGCGTTGTGGCTGTGGCATGCGGCGGAAGAGATCGAGCACAAGGGCGTCGCGTACGACACCTGGCTCCATGCGACGCGCGACTGGCCGCGGTTCAAGCGGTGGCGGATCAAGGCGCTGGTGATGCTGATCACGACCTATCGCTTCTTCACCGGCCGCGCGCGCGGCATGACCGAGCTGCTGCGGCAGGACGGGATCACGGGGCCGAAGGCCTGGGCGCGGATGGCGTGGTACGCGTTCGGCAACCCCGGCATGGCGCGCAAGATCGCGGGCGTCTGGGCGGCGTATTTCCTGCCGGGCTTTCACCCGTGGAAGCACGATGATCGCGCGCTGATCGGGCTGGCCGAGAGTGATTACGAGGCGGCGGTGATGCCGAAGACGGTGACGGCTTAGCCATTCCCTTTCGTCACCCCGGACTTGTTCCGGGGTCCAGCGGTCGGCAAGCTATGCCGTCCGAGGGTCCAGCTTCTCGCTTGCGGCACCCTGGACCCCGGAACAAGTCCGGGGTGACGAAATGAGACGCGGCCTTTAATCGCAGCGAATGCAAGTGACGTCACGCGGCGATCGGCATCGGCGCGGATCGCTCCTCCTCCAGATCGAGCGCGTAGGCGATGCTCGGCGCGATGCCGGCGCGGGCACGCGACGGCCTTGCCGCGGTCTCGCCGGTCGGGCGGAAACCTAGCTTGGCGAGGACCCGTCCCGAGGCCGGATTGTCGGCGAAGTGCCACGCCGAGAGCCGCCGGATCGGCAGCGCGTGGCGCGCCATCGCGACCACCGCGCGCCCGGCCTCCGTCGCGTAACCGCGCCCCCAGACGTCGGGCGCCAGCCAGTAGCCGAGTTGCGCGCCGTCGTCCTCGGCATGGATGCCGATGCCGCCGACCAGTCGCGGCCCGTCCTCGTGCGTTTCGATGGTGAACACCGGCTCTTCGGCCCCGCGCGGCTTGGCGGCAAAGGTCTGCGCGTCGGCGAGCGTGTAGGGCAGGGGCGCGCGGGCGAGCATCCGCACGACCGCCTCATGCCCGATCGCCGCGGCGAGCGCGGGGGCGTCCTCCGGCCAGGCGGGGCGGAGCGTCAGTCTTTTGGTGCGTGCGAACATCGCGCAACTCCTCTCGCGTCGCCGCCTTGCCGCGCGTCGATGACGCGACGGCGACAGCGGCAGGGGGAGGGAGCACGAAAAAAGGGAGACCGGGGCGACCCGTCTCCCTTTTGCGTTGGTTCCGATGCGGAACCCGGGTCGCCCTGGTGGGCGACCCGTCCGGTAGCCCGATTATTCGGCGGCGTCCGCCATCGCATTCTGCTCAATAAAGCAGAACTTGCGGCCGAGCTTGCCTTGCTTGAACGCGACTCGGCCGTCGACGAGCGCGAACAGCGTGTGGTCGGTGCCCATGCCCACGCCCTCGCCCGGGTAGAACTTGGTGCCGCGCTGGCGCACGAGGATGTTGCCCGCGATCGCGTCCTGACCGCCGAACTTCTTCACGCCGAGACGACGAGCGGCCGACTCACGACCGTTGCGCGACGAACCGC
>SXHP01000175.1 GCA_005773165.1 Sphingomonadales bacterium
CTATCCAGCTGAGCTACGGGCGCGCATTGGAGCGGCGCTCTGAGCAGGCGCGGACGGGGGCGCAAGGGGTTTGCGGCATTTTGTTGCGCAGTCCCCCTGCGCTGCCTAGAGGCTCGCGCGATGACCCGTTCCGCCGCAGCCGCCGCTCTCCTCCTCGCTCTGGCGGGGTGCGCAGCGGACGGCGCGACCTACCCTTCGCTGCAGCCTCGGGCGGTCGAGAAGCGCGGCTTCGCGGAGCCGCTGACACCGGTCACGGTCGCGACGCCGGACCCTGCGCTCGACAGGCAAGTGGCGGAGCTCGGCGCGCGGCTGAACGTGATCGCCCGAGGGTTCGCGGACGCCGCGCAGGGGGCCGAACGCCGGGCCGCCGCGGCGCGCGGCCGAGCCGCCGGGTCCGACGCATGGCTGGACGCGCAGACCGCGCTCGCGACGCTCGACGACTGGCGCGCCCAGGCGTCGGCGCTGGCGACCGATGTCGAGGAGCTCGCGATCCAGCGCGGCGCGACGCTTGCGCCCCCATACCCGACGTTGACCGCACTCTCCGAGCGCGCGGACGCCGAGGCCGAGCGGCAGGGCGCGACCATCGCGCGGCTGCAGGCGATGCTCGCGCCCGCCTAGTCCCGCTTCAACAGGGGCCGGATGGTCGAATAATCGTCGGTCCAGCCCGCGAAGCCGGTTCGGCCCTGCAGAGGCTCCCAGTCGGGATCGCCGCGAGTCAGCTTCGCCATCGTCGCAGGGGCGCGCGACATCGCGATCCATAGCGACGACGACGGGCGACCGCGGTCGAGCGGCGACGGGCGGTAATCGAGCCGCCGCGCCCGCCACCCGCCCGCCCGCGCGGCGGCGTCGACGACCGGCTCCAGGTCGAGGAAGCGGTTGGAGATATGGACCAGCAGCAGGCCGTCCGGCGCGAGGACGCGGGCGTAGCTGGCGAACGCCTCCTGCGTCATAAGGTGCATCGGCACGGCGTCGGACGAGAAGGCGTCGAGCGCGAGCAGATCGAGCGCGCCTGCCGACTCCTGCGCCAGCCGCAGCCGAGCGTCGCCTAGACGCAGAACCGGATCGGGCAGGCAGCGCGACAAATAGGTGAACTGCCCCGAATCGCGGGCGATGCGGACCACCGCCGGATCGATCTCGTAGAATCGCCACTGCTGCCCCGGCGTCGCGTAACAGGCGAGCGTGCCGGTCCCCAGCCCGACGACGCCGACCCGCGCGCTCGGCGACAGCCGCATCATCGCCCGGCCAACCCCCGAACGGTACGCATAATAGGTCGTCGGCGTCCGCTCGCGTTCGGGCGAGCCCTTCAACTGGATGCCGTGCACGGTGGTGCCGTGGTCGAGCTCGCGGATGCGGTCGCCGCCACGGACCGTATAGACCCCGAAATAGCTCCGCGTCCGCGCGCCGCTCTCCAGCGACAGCGCAAGCGCGCGGTAGCCGCCGAACAGCACAAGCGCGCTCGCCAGCAGCACGACATAGGGCAGCCGCGCGCCGATCGTCGCCAGTCCGACCGCAGCGACGACCAGGAACGCCAGCCCCTGGCGCCCTTCGCCGAACAGATCGGCCGGGCCGTACTGCCTCAGCACGAACAGCAGCGCGATCACCGTCACAAGTGCGCCGAAAGCAACGGGCCAGGCGGTCCACCACAGATCGCGGACATGCTTCGCCAGAAAGGTCTGCGGCGCCAGCGCGCCCGCGGCTAGGATCAGCAGGGGATATTCATACGTCCAATCGAACACCACCGGCGCGATCAGCCCCGCGAACACGCCCCCGAGCGCGCCGCCGACCGACATGGCGAGATAGAATTCGGTCAGCCGGTCTGGCTCGGGCCGTGCGCGGTACAGCGCGGTGTGGAGCGCGGTCGACGCCATGAAGAGCAGGAGCAGCGCGACGGCGGCGTTGAAATAAGGTCGCTCCTGATAGCCTGCGATCATCACGCCGCCGAAGAGGAGGATCGTGATCGGCGCGATGCGGGTGATGACGTCGGCGGGGGCGCGGTTGTGCGCAAAGGCGACCGAGAAGCTGAGCAGGTAGAGCCCCAGAGGAATCACCCACAGCAAGGGCATCGCGACGATATCGGTCGTAAGAAAGGTCGAGGTCGCAAGCATCAGCCCGGAAGGGACCAGCGCGAGCGCGATCCAGCGGACGACCCGACGCACGCCCGGTGGCGGGCTCGTGTAGACGACATGCTCGGCCTTTGCCGATTTCGGCAACAGCGCGCCGCAGCCGAGCACCAGGGCTGCGAGCAGCACATAGCCGCCGCTCCACAACCAGCTCTGCTCGTGAAGCGGCATGATCGGCTCGACAATCAGCGGATAGGCGATCAGCCCGGCGAAGCTGCCGAGATTGGAGGCGGCATAGAGCGCGTAAGGGTCACGACCCCCGCTCGACACCGAGAACCACCGCTGGATCAGCGGCGCCTGGGCGGAGACCGCGAAGAACAAGGGGCCGATCGACGCGCCGAGCAGCCAGGGCACCCAGAAGGCGGGCGAGGCGTCGGCCGGGAGCTCGGTCGCGACCAGACCGATCGGCAGCCACAGCGCGGCTAACGCAAGAACGCCAAGGTGGATCGCCGCCTGCGCCCGCGGGCGCACGCGTCCGAGCCAATGCGCATAGGCATAGCCGCCGAGCAGCCGCGCCTGATAGCCGAGCATCGCCGAGGTCCACACCGCGGGCGCGCCGCCGAGCCGCGGCAGCGCCATGCGCGCGACCATCGGCTGAACGAGGAACAGCAGAAACGATCCGGCGAGGATCGTCGCGACGAACAACGCGCGACCCGCGCGGCCGGTAGCCGCGGTCACTGCGGCATACCGGCGGTGAACGCGTAATTTGCGGTGCAACGGTCGAGCACGGCCGCGCTCCGGCCGCTCCCGTCCGGCGGTGAACGCAGACGGCCAAAAGCGAGAAATCGGAGAGCACATACGAAAGGGACCATCGTCACCGTGGTAGAGCGCTCCCGCCGTGTAAGACAGCCGTCTCGAGCAACTTAATGCGATGAGCTGATCCCGTTCCGCAATTACGCGTGGCCCGGTCGTTCGATCGCGTAGAGCAGACACCGGCGAAGCGGATGTCCGGGAGTGATCCGCGGATGATCGAAGTCGCCGCCGGGAACCTGCGCCATGCCGATCCGCCGCATCAGCGCGCGGCTGGGCTCGTTGCGCGGCGGGGCGATCGCGTACACCCGCGGCGTGTCGGTGCGCGCCCAGGCCCAGGCCAGGCTGCCCTGCGCCGCTTCCGCGGCGTAGCCCTGCCCCCAATGATTGCGCGCCAGCCGCCAACCGATCTCCGCCAAGCCCTCGATCGGCGTGCCATCCGGCCCCGGCTGAACACCGCAGAAGCCCAGGAACGCACGGTCGCTCTTGCGCTCGATCGCCCAGAAGC
The DNA here is from genome assembly GCA_005773165.1 of Sphingomonadales bacterium. Lineage (GTDB taxonomy): Bacteria > Pseudomonadota > Alphaproteobacteria > Sphingomonadales > Sphingomonadaceae > Sphingomonas. The sequence continues at coordinate 3,379 of SXHP01000175.1, forward strand.
AGTGCCCGACCGCCGCGAGCACCGCTTGTTGGCGGCGCACGAGGGCGATCGACTCGCCGCGCGTGAGCAGCGCGGGAGAATGAGCCATGACTCTCGGGTCGGCCCCCATCGCCGCGAACGGCTCGATGTCTGCCTCCCGCCAGCCGCGCAGAATCAGCCGATCGGTCTCGATCACGCGCCCAGCAGCCTTGCGGCATGCGCCGCGTGATAGGTGAGCACCCCCGTGCACCCGGCGCGCTTGAAGGCGAGCAGCGTCTCCAGCACCAATGCGTCGCGCTCCCCCGCGCCCGCGGCGACCGCGGCCTCGATC
>SXHP01000176.1 GCA_005773165.1 Sphingomonadales bacterium
GCACCTCGTCCAGCTTGAACGGCTTGATAATGGCGATGACCAGTTTCATCCCGCCCCCTTGCTCGGTTTGTCCCGGGAGAGAGCTTCGCAACGATCGTGCCAGACGCGAAAGAGCAGGCTTCGGTCGGATTTCAGCGGCCGAAAGCGGCTAACGCAGGATAAAAATCATGCAGCGAGCGCGACGTGCCTGTTTTCTAGGCAGTCGCTGGCGCTAATCGTTATCAGGGCCGAGCGCGGGGTCGAGGTCGCGGGGACGGACGAAGCGGACGAGCTCCGCCTTGCCCCGCGCGGCGTCGGCCCAGCTTTCGCCGATCGCGAGCTCGGCAAGGGTCGCGGTCGGATATTTGTCCTCCGCCTCGCCGGGATCGGCGGCGAGAAGCAGCGTCAAGTCCTCCAGCCCCGGATTGTGCCCGACCAGCAGGACGCGCGCGTGTTCGGGGGGCAGATCGCGAACGATGTCGAGCAGCGTCGCCGCCGATGCGAGATAGAGCCTCTTGTCCCAGCCGGGCGACAGGCTGCGGCCGTATCCGCTCGCCACGCCGTCGAGCGTCTCGGCGACGCGCACCGCGGGGGAGGCGACGACGTGATCGAAGACGAGGCCGCAGGCGCGCATATGACGGCCGACGGTCGCTGCGGCGCGCTTGCCCTTGCCGTTCAGCCGCCGGTCGAAGTCGCGCAGGTTCATGTCGTCCCACCCCGACTTGGCGTGGCGCAGCAGCGTCAGCGTCTTCATGCGGTCTCCGGCGAGCAGGCGGGATGCGCCTCATGCCCCACTCCGCCCGCGTTGGAAAGTCGCGAAGCCACCCGCGCGACCGCTTCGTCGAGGGTGACGCGCGCGATGCCGACGCCGGGCGGAAACGCCTCCAGAAAGCGCGACGGCATCGCGGCCGAGAGCAGCACGAACGCGCCGCGATCGTCGGCGCGGCGGATCAGCCGCCCGAACGCCTGCGCCAGCCGCGCGCGGACGATGCGGTCGTCGTATGCGGCGCCGCCTCCTGCCAGCTTGCGCGCGGCGTGGAGCACGGTCGGCTTGGGCCAGGGGACGCCCTCCATGACGACGAGGCGCAGCGAATGGCCGGGCACGTCGACGCCGTCCCGGAGCGCATCGGTGCCGAGCAGAGACGCGTGCGGGTCATCCCGAAAGATGTCGACCAGGGTGCCGGTGTCGATCGGGTCGACGTGCTGCGCGTGGAGCGGCAGCCCTTCGCGCGCCAAGCGGTCCGCGATCCGCGCGTGAACCCCGCGCAGGCGGCGGATCGCGGTGAACAGCCCCAAGGTGCCGCCGCCGCTCGCGACGATCAGCCGGGCGTAGGCGTTGGCGAGGGCGGGCACGTCACCGCGCTTGACGTCGGTGACGATCAGCACTTCCGACTGTTCGGCATAGGCGAACGGCGAGGGCGCGTGGAAATGCTGGGGCGTGCGGGCGAGGTGGATCGCGCCGGTGCGCGCTTCGGCGACTTGCCAGCGCTCGTCGCTTGAGCCCCCGCCGGTCAGCGTCGCGGAAGTGACGAGCGCGCCGTGCGCGGGTTTGAGGACGATGTCGGCGAAGGGGCGGGTCGGGTCGAGCCAGCGGCGGTGAACGCCGACGTCATATTCGCGCCCCTCGACCCGCTCGACCGCGAGCCAGTCGATGAAGTCGGGATCGGCGGGGCCGCCGATCCGTGCGAGCAGCGCCAGCCAGGCGGCGACCGTCTCCGCGCGCCACGCGATCGAGCTGATCGCGCCTTCGACGCGCGCGCGGGCGGGCGCGTCGAGCCAGTCGGGCGCGTCGAGGAGCACCGCCTCCAGCCGCCGCCCGAGCGTCACCAGCGGCCGAACCAGCGCGTCTAAAGCGGCGGCGGCGGGGGCGGCGGCCTCGATCAGCTCGGCGGAGGGTTCGGCGAGCTCGGTCTCCAGCCCGTAACCCGCATCCCCGGTCTGCTCGGCGCGCGCATAGGCGAGGCCGCGGACCGCCGCCAGCAAGGTCTCGATCGCGCCGAACGGCTGGCCTTCGGCGAGCCGCGAGAGCCAGCCTTCGCTCGCCAGCGCGCGCGCGGCGTCGACCGCGTCTGCGATCGCGCGCCCGCCTGCCTCGTCGTAGCTCGCGACGTCGGACAGGCGCGCCTGCAGGCCGCGCCGCCGCCCGCGCCCGCCCGCTTCGGGCCCCAGGATCCAGCGGCGCAGCTCGATCGTCTCGGCCCCGGTCAGCGCGACCCCGAACATCGCGTCGGCGGCGTCGTGGAGGTGATGGCCCTCGTCGAAGACATAGCGGGTCGGGCGCGTCGCCGTCTCGCGCCCGCGCGCGGCGTTCACCATCACGAGCGCGTGGTTGGCTATGACGATATCGGCGCCCGCGCTCGCCCGCGCGGCGCGCTCGATGAAGCAGGTGCGGTAATGCGGGCAGCCCGCATAGACGCACTCGCCGCGCCGGTCGGTGAGCGCGGCGGGAGCGTTGCGGCGGAACAGGGTCAGCAGCCAGCCGGGCAGGTCGCCGCCGACCATGTCGCCGTCCGCGGTATACGCCCCCCAACGCGCGACGAGCTGCGCCAGCACCGCCGCGCGGCCCTGGAACCCGCCTTGCAACGCGTCCTCCAGGTTTAGGAGGCAGAGGTAGTTCTCGCGCCCCTTGCGGGTGACGACCTTGGCGCGGCGCTCGTCGGGATCGGGAAAGAGGCGGACGGTCTCGGCGGCGAGCTGGCGCTGGAGCGCCTTGGTGAAGGTCGACACCCACACCGCGCCGCCCGATTGCGCCGCCCAGAGCGAGGCGGGGGCGAGATAGCCCAAGGTCTTGCCGATCCCCGTCCCCGCTTCGGCGAGGACCATGTTGGGGGCGTCGCGGGTGACGCGCGGCTGGAAGGCGTCGGCGGCGGCGGCGGCATAGGCGCGCTGGCCGGGGCGTTCTTCGGCGCCGTCGCCGGTGAGCGCGGCGAGGCGGGCGAGCGCCTGCGCCGGATCGAGCGGCAGCGTGCGCGGCGCGGGGCGGGGGGCATGCTCCTCCCATTCGGGAAGGATCGCGAACAGCCGCTGCTCATGCTTGTCGGGTTTGGCGATGCGATCGACCAGCGCCGGGGCCCAGGGCCAACGCAGGCGGTAGAGCGCCTGCGCCGTGGTCCAGGCACCGCCGCGTTCGCGCCATTCGCCCGACGGGATCGCCATCAGCGCCTGCGTCGCTTCGAGCAGGAACGCGGCGACCTCCGCCTCGCTTTCGGGCGCGGCGAGTCCGGTCACCCGGGCAAGGCCGCGCGCGGTCGGCGGCATGAAGTGCGCAGGCCGCAGAAAGGCGAACAGTTCGAGCAGGTCGAGCCCCGACAGCTCGGCATAGCCGAGCCGCTGTCCGACGAGCGGCGCGTTGAGGACGATGACCGGCGTCTCCGCCGCGACCCGTATCGCTTCGCCGCGTCCCACCGCGCGGGTCTCGCCGCCGCTCGCGATCCAGATGCCCGCGTGCCCTGCGTGGAGCGCGGGATAGGGGAGCGTGGCGGGCGGCTTCACCGCGCCGTTGTAGCGCGGAACGGAGTGCGAACGCTAGAGGATGCCGGACCCGTCGATCGCGAGGTCGGGGATGGTGGCGCTGCGGAGTTCGCCGTTCAGCGTGATAACGCGCGTGTCGCGATAGGCGCCGTTCGAGGGGGACCAGAACTGGTGAACCCGTACGCCTTCCACGTCGATCACCCAATATTCCGAGATGCCAGCCTCAGCATACAGCTTGCGCTTGATAGTGAGGTCGCGGCGGAGAGTCGCGTCCGAAACCTCCATGACGAGCTTTACGTCGTCCAATTCGGCATACCCCGGCGCTTTGGCGTTCCCTAGCAGCACAATGTCAGGCTGAGGCGCGTCGTGCGGTGGAATGGCGACGGTGGGACCCCCCGCTAGGACGGTAAGGGGCGAAGCGATGTCCTCCAACGCGAAACGCAGCCGCATGTACAAGTCGCCATTCACTCGCGCATGGCGAAGACCCATCGGGCTCATTTCGACAATCACTCCGTCGATCAATTCGGTTCGACGGTAGCCCGCCAATGCTCCGGCACGATCCAGCACCTCCAGATTCTCAACGGTCAACCGGATCGGTGTCGCGGCATCGATGTGTTGCGGCGCGTTCATACCCGGACCATAGCATTTGCGCTCCGCTCGCCAAAGCGTCAGATGCGCTCCGCTATGACCGATCTCCGCTCCGCCGCTCTCGAATCCAAGGCCTGGCCGTATGAGGAGGCGCGCAAGCTGCTCGCGCGCTGGCCGGAGGGGAAGCCCGGCGGCGAGGCGGTGCTGTTCGAAACGGGCTACGGCCCCTCGGGGTTGCCGCATATCGGCACGTTCAACGAAGTGCTGCGCACGACCATGGTGCGCCAGGCGTTCCGGACGCTCTCCGACCAGCCGACGCGGCTGATCGCGTTCAGCGACGACATGGACGGGCTGCGC
>SXHP01000177.1 GCA_005773165.1 Sphingomonadales bacterium
AAAGGGCCGTAGCCGCGATCGTACCGCCTCGCGACATGGGCGAGCATCCGCATCTGGCGCGCGTCAAGCGTGCCGTAAGGGACCGCGACGCGGAGCATGTAGGCGTGAAGCTGGAGATACAGCCCGTTCATCAGCCGGAGCGGCTTGAACTGGTCCTCGGTGAGCTGCCCGGCGAGGCGGCGGCGGACCTGATCGCGGAACTCGTCCACGCGGGCGTCGACCATCTGCTGGTCGTAGGTGTCGTATTTATACATACTACCTCGTCATCCCAGCGCAGGCTGGGATCTCGTGCCGCGAGCGAACGGTGTGTGGAGAGAGACTCCAGCCTTCGCTGGGGTGACGGACCTTGGTCATATCACCCAGCTCCCTGCGTTCGGATCGGCGGGCTTCAAGGTCAGGTCCGCGCGCACCGTTGGCCCGAGCGCGCGGATGCGGTCCTTGATGTGGGCGGGGCGGGGGCCTTCGGGGCCGGCGGTCGCGTCGATCACGTAGGGGACGTTGACGCGGCGCGCGCCTTCCTCGGCGTGAGCGATCGCTTCGCCGTCGGAGCCGACGTCGCACGCGTCCTCGATGTGGCGCGACCAGCCCGCGCCGGTCCACCACACCACGTCGCCGCTGGGCAGGTCGTTGCCGGTCAGGAGCTTCATGCGACCGTCTCGGCGATGCGCGCCCAACGCGCCAGCTTGTCTTCAGCGTCCGACAGCTCGACGACCTCGCCGACGACGATGATCGCGGGGCTGGCTACGCGTTCGCGTGCCACCATCGCGCCCAAGTCCGCGAGCAGCGTCTTGATCGCGCGGTGGCCCTCCAATGTGCCGCGTTCCAGCACCGCGACGGGCATGTCGGGGGCGACGCCGTCGGCGATCAGCTTGTCGGCGATATCGGACGCGGTGGCGACGCCCATGTAGATGACGAGGGTGCGGCCCTGCCCCGCCAGACCCGACCAGTCCTGCTCGGACAACCCCTTGCACTGGCCCGCGACGAAGCTGACCGCGGAGCTATGGTCGCGGTGGGTGAGCGGCAGCAACGCCTCTGCGGCACAGCCGAGCGCGGCGGAGACGCCGGGGATGACCTCTACGGGAAGCCCCGCGGCGCGGACCGCCTCGACCTCCTCGCCGCCGCGGCCGAAGATGAACGGGTCGCCCCCCTTCAGCCGAATCACGACGCTGCCGGTGCGCACGTGCGCGACGATCAGCGCGTTGATCGCATCCTGCGGCAAGGTGTGGCGCGCGCGGCTCTTGGCGACCGAGATGCGCTGCGCGGTCGCGGGGGCGAGATCGAGGACGCGGGGGTCGATCAGCCCGTCGTGGACGACGACGTCGGCCTCAGCGAGCGCCTCGACCGCGTGGACGGTGAGCAGTTTCGGATCGCCCGGCCCCGCGCCGACGAGAATGACGCGCCCGCGCGCGGTGGGATCGAGGAGGCTGGCCATGACCGGCTAAATGGCGGCGCGGGTGCGCGCGGGCAAGGCGAAGGATGCTTGGGATGGGGGTAGGATTGCTTGGGACCATGCGCCTGCTATGCGGCGCGGATGGCCGACCCCGTCATCATGTGTCAGAACGAGCGATGGAAGTCCGTTTCTCGCACCTTGTTCCAGCTCGGAGCCGTTCTGCTGTCGGCTGCAGTCATAGAGACTTACCGCGGAGACAGCGTGACACTCGAGACTGCGGGGTGGTCGATAGGCGCCGCAGCCCTTATGTATGCCGGGTGGAAGGTGCTCATGTTCCTTGAGTCGGAGAGCTGAGATGTCGACCGGTGGCGCGCTCGTCTTGCTGATCGTGGCGATCATTCTGCTGTTCGTTTGGTGGTTGGCCCACCATGAGAAGCGCAAGATGAATGCCTACAAGGCGGCCAAGCTGCAGGCGGAGGCCGCCGCTAACCGTCCTTGAGCCCGATGCCGATCGAGGCGCGCGCGGCGTCGCTCTCGCTGCTGACCACCGGATAGGCGCAGTAATCCGCTGCGTAATAGGCGCTGGGGCGGTGGTTGCCCGACCAGCCGATGCCGCCGAACGGGGCGTTCGATGAGGCGCCGTTGGTCGGCTTGTTCCAGTTGACGATCCCTGCGCGGATGTTGGCCCAGAAGCGGTCGTAGAGGCTGGGCGTCTGGCTGATCAGGCTCGCCGACAGGCCGTAGCGGGTGTCGTTGGCGATGGCGATCGCTTCGTCGAAATCGTCGCAGCGGATGACCTGGAGAATGGGGCCGAACAGCTCCACGTCGGGGCGGTCGGCCATGTTGGTCGTGTCGATCAGCGCGGGGTTGAGGAAGGGGCGGGAGTCGATCGGGCGCTCCAGATGGCGGATCGCGCGGCCGCCCTTCATCAGCATCGCGAGGAAGCTCTCGGTCAGCCCGTCGGCCGCCTCGTTATCGATCACCGGGCCCATGAAGGGCGCGGGATCGGCGTGGGGCTCGCCGACGATCATCCGCTTGGACAGACGAACGAGCTGGTCGACGAGCGCGTCGTAGAGCCGCCCTTCGACGATCAGGCGGCGCGCGGCGGTGCAGCGCTGGCCTGCGCTGGTGAAGGCCGACTGCGCGATCAACACCGCGGCGGTGTGCATGTCGGGCGTGTCCCAGACGACGATCGGGTTGTTCCCGCCCATCTCCAGCGCCAGAATCTTCTCGGGCTTATCCGCAAAGGCGCGGTTGAGCGCGATGCCGGTGCGCGCGGAGCCGGTGAACAGCAAGCCGTCGATATCCGGATGCGAGGCTAGCGCGCGGCCCTGGTCGGGACCGCCGACGAGCAGGCGAACGCAGCCTGCGGGGACGCCCGCGGCGTGCAGGCAGTCGACCAGCATCGCGCCGGAGGCGGGCGTCTTCTCCGAAGGCTTGAACACCACCGCATTGCCCGCGAGCAGCGCGGGACCGATGTGGCCGTTGGGCAGGTGGGCAGGGAAGTTGTAGGGGCCGAGCACCGCCAGCACGCCGTGCGGCTTGTGACGCAAGGCCATGCGGCTGCCCATCGGCGCGTCGAGACGGCGCTGCGCGGTGCGGTCGGCGTAGGCGGCGATCGAAATCTCGACCTTGGCGATGACGCTCTCGACCTCGCCGCGGGCTTCCCAGATCGGCTTGCCGGTCTCGCGCGCGATCAGGTCGGTGAAGGCGTCGGCTTTGGCGCGGACGACGTTGGCGAAGCGGCGCAGCGTCTCGGCGCGATAGGCGAACGGGCGCGCGGCCCAGGCGGCCCAGGAGGCGCGGGCGACGCCCACCTCCTCGTCGGCGCTGCCCGCGGCGCGCCGCCACAGGACCGCGCCGGTCGCGGGCTCGGTCGAGACGATCTCGTGGTCGGCCATCGGCGCTGTTCAGTCCCCCTCGCTCAGCGCTTTGCCCGAAGCGGACCCGTCGTGTCCAGCGCCTCGCCCATCCGGCGGATCGCCTCGATCTTCGCATGGAAGGGCGACCAGTCGTCGTCTCGGTCGATCGCGGCCCAGATCGCCTCCACTTCGTCGATCAGCATGCTGCACGGCTCGCCTCGCCAATGCGGATGCGAGCGGTCCGCGCGGGGAGCGTGGACGAGCGCGGCGCGGACCGCGTCCAATTCAGGGCCGTAGCTCTCCGGCAGCGCACCGCCGAAGACGTCGTGGAAAAAGCGGTCGATGGAGAAGCCGGTCGCATGCAGCGCGCGCTCGACCGCGACGACCAGGGCGCGGTCGTGCTCCGGGGTGTCCGGGACCAGCCCCATCCGCCACAGGATCGCGGCCGAGACCTCCCGCTGATAATGCGCGGCGAAAGCTTCGAGGCTCGCGATCAGCGCGTCGCTGTCGGCGACGGTGCGGAGCGATACCGCGAGCTGCATCGTATCCCAGTGGATCGCCTCCGGCTGGCGCGCGAAGGCGTAGAGCCCGGCGTGGTCGAAATAGGCGGCGGTGAAGGCGGGGTCCCAGGTCGGGGCGAAGCGCCATGGGCCGTAGTCGAAGCTCTCGCCGGTGACGTTGATGTTGTCGGAGTTGAGCACGCCGTGGACGAAGCCCGCGGCCATGTAGCGTGCGGCGAGGCGGGCGGTGCGGGCGACGACGAGGTCGAGGCGCTCCACTCCCGCTCCCGCTAGCGGGAGCGGGTCGGGGTGAGCGCGCGAGACGCGCAGCGGCTCGCCCGGCGCGAAGCGGCGGTCGGGCATTGAGCCCTCCCGCCGCTGCCCTCCCCCAGCCCCCTCCCGCAAGCGGGAGGGGGAGAGTAGGTTGTCGAGCGTGTACCCGACCAGCCGTCTCAGGTTCTCGTCGTCGCGCAGATACGCCAGCCGCTGAAAGGTGCCGATGCGGATGTGGCCGTGGCTGAGCCGGACGAGGACCGCGGAGCGGGTGGGGGAGGGCTCGTCGCCGCGCTCCAGCGCGTCGCCGGTCTCGATCAAGGAGACGGAGCGCGAGGTGGGCACGCCCAACGCCTCCAGCATCTCGGAGGCGAGGACTTCGCGAACCCCGCCCTTGAGGGTGAGGCGGCCGTCGCCGAAGCGGCTCCACGGGGTCGTGCCCGACCCCTTGGTGCCCAGGTCCATCAGGCGACCGCCGCGGTCACGCATCTGCGCGAAGGTGAAGCCGCGGCCATCGCCGATCTCCGGGTTGTAATGGCGGAACTGATGGCCGTGATAGCGGAGCGCGAGCGGTTGCGGCAGCGTGCCGGGGAGGGCGTCGAAGCGCCCGAAATGAGCGATCCATTCGGCGTCGGTGAGCGTTTCGAGCCCCACCTCCGCCGCGGCGCGGGTGTTGCGGAAGCGCAGGCGGGCAGCGGGAAAGCGCGCCCCCTCCACCGGGTCGTAGAAGGCGTCCCCCAGCGTCAGCAGCGCGGTTTCGGGGCGATAGGCTTGCGGGTCGACTGGCATCCGGGGATATGAGGGTCGCCCCCGGCAGGACGCAACCATGACCGCTTACGAAAACCGATATTGGTGGTCCGCCGACGGGCTGCGGCTGCATTATCGGGATTATCCCGGCGATGCGGCGAGGACGCCGCTGCTCTGCCTGCCCGGGCTGACCCGCAACGCGCGCGATTATCACGCGCTTGCCGCCGCCCAAGCCGGCGAGCGGCGGGTGATCGCGGTCGATTTCCGCGGGCGGGGCGAAAGCGCCTACGCCAAGGACCCGATGACCTATGCGCCGCTGACCTATGTGCAGGACGTCGAGGCGCTGCTCGACGAACTGGCGGTGGAGCGGTTCGCGGCGGTCGGGACGTCCTTGGGCGGGATCGTGACGATGCTGCTCGCAGGGACCAGCGCGCACCGGCTCGCGGGGGCGCTGCTCAACGACGTCGGGCCGGAGATCGAGGCGGCGGGGCTGTCGCGGATCAGGGGCTATGTCGGGCGGGGGAGCGCCTATCCGACCTGGATGCACGCCGCGCGCGCGGTGGCGGAGGCGCAGGGCGAGGTGTACCCCGATTGGGGTGTCGAGGACTGGCTCCAGATGGCCAAGCGGCTGCACCGGCTCAATTCGGCGGGGCGCATCGTGCTCGATTACGACATGAAGATCGCCGAGCCGTTCCGGGTGCCGGGAAACGAGGCCGGGCCGGACATGTGGCGCGCGCTGGAGGGTTTGCGCGGCGTGCCGGTGCTGGTGGTGCGGGGCGAGCGTTCGGACGTGCTCGGCGCTGGGACCGCGGCGCGGATGGCGGCGGAGCTCGGCGATGCGGAGCTGGCGACCGTGCCGGGGGTGGGGCATGCGCCGACCTTGTCAGAACCCGCGCTGGAGGCGCCGATCCGGCGGTGGCTCGCGCGGGTGGGCTGAAGCGCTCGGGAACCGGCCGCGTGTCCGGCGCGTCTCCCGCCGCATGACGAAGCTTGCCGACGCCCATACCGCCGTGACCCCCCTCAAGGGGCGTCGCGTGCTTGTCACCGGCGGCACGACCGGGATCGGCCGCGCGATCGCGGTGCTTCTCGCGAGCGAGGGCGCGCGGGTGTTCATCGGCGGGCGCGATCCGGACCATCTTGCCGACGCGCTTGCGCGCATCCGGGAGGTCGGCGAGGGCGAGGGGGTCGTGATGGACCTGGCGGAGCCGGACAACAACCGGCGGTTTGTCGAGGCGGGGGCCGCATGGCTCGGCGGCGTCGACATCGCCGTGATGAACGCCGCGATCGCCGCCGAGGGGCTTGCGGACATGGACGAGGACGCGCTCCGCTATGCGATCGCAACCGACTTCACCGCCTATCTGCTCGGCGCCCATGCCGCTTTGGCTCGGATGGAGGGCGAAGGCGACCTGGTGCTGATCGGGTCGATGAGCGCGCACGTGCTCGGACCGGGCTCGACCGTCTACGCCGGCATCAAAGCGGGGATCGCGGGCTTCGCCGAAGCGCTGCGGCGCGAGTTGGGGGACAAGGGCGTCCGCGTCGCGCTGGTCGAGCCGGGCAAGACGGGATCGACGATGCAGGAGCCCGACGTGCCGCCCGAGAAGCAGCGCGAGGCGATCCGCGCCGAGGCGATGCTGCGCGCCGAGGATATCGCGGTCGGGGTCCATTATCTTCTCACCCAGCCGCGGCGCACGGTGGTGCAGCAGCTCGTCCTCGTGCCGCGCGCCGAGAGCGGCGAGTGAGCGGCTATCCGTTCGACGCGCTGGTCTTCGCGCCCGCCGACGTCGACCTGTCGCGCTCCCCGCTTGCGGGGAAGATCGACGCGGAGACCTATGTGCTCGGCGCGTTCAATCCGGGCATGACGCGGCTGCCTAACGGCAACCTGCTGCTGATGGTGCGGGTCGCCGAAGCGTTGCGGCGGCCGGTGTGGGACGGGCATGTTCATTCGATCCGCTGGGAGGATGGCGGCTACCGGCTCGACGCCTGGCCGGTGGCGGACGTCGACATGGCGGACCCGCGCCACTTTCGGCTGCGCGACGCGGCCTGGAAAGTCATGGCGCTGACTTCGCTGTCGTGGCTGCTGCCGGTCGAGCTCGACGGGTCGGGGCGCGAGGTGGTCGCGGTCCATTACGACCGGGCCATCGCGCCGACGACCTCATACGGATGCTACGGGGTCGAGGACGCGCGGATCAGCCGGGTGGGCGAGCGATGGCTGATGACGGTGTGCGTGGTCAGCCCGGAGCGCCACGGCACCGCGCTCTATGTCTCCGACGACGCGATGGACTGGCGGCTCGAAGGATTGGTGCTCGACCACCAGAACAAGGACATGCTGATTTTCGAGGGGCTGATCGGGGGCCGATACTGGGCGCAGACGCGGCCGCTGGGTGAGGTGTGGTTCGCCTATCCGCCCGGGAGCGAATGGCGCGCGGCACCTTCGATCAATCTGGCCTCTTCGCCCGACGCGCTCCACTGGCGGCCTGCGGAGAAGCCCGGCATCCGCCCCCATGCCGCGACCGCGGCGACCGCGCGGATGGGCGGGGGCGCGCCGCCGATCCTGACGGAGGACGGCTGGCTCACCTTGTGGCACGGGGTGTCGCCGTCGAACCCGGTGGGCGTGTACCGGACCTATTGGTCGATCCTCGACCGCGACGACCCGAGCGTCACCGTGCGGACGAGCCACGACGCGCTGCTCGAGCCCGCCCCCGACCTGACCGCGCCGCTTGCCGACGCGTTGTACCTGGACGGTGTGGTGTTCACGACGGGGATCGCCGACGCGGGCGATCATTATGTGGTCGCGAGCGGGGAGGCGGACCTCGCGTGCCGGATCACGCATATTCCGAAGGCGGTGTTCGGCTGACTAGGTTGAGCGAGGCATCTCCTCGCATAGTCCGTCACCCCGGACTTGTTCCGGGGTCCAGCGGGCGGAAGGCGACGCGGATCGAGGCGGAAGGACATCGCTCGCGGAACCCTGGATTCCGGAACAAGTCCGGGGTGACGAAACGAACGGTGGAGCGGGCCCGAGCGGAGGGGGTGACGACTCCGACCCGTCCCGCTAATCGCTCCCCATGACGCGTCCGCACATCCTCCACCTTCATTCCAGCTTCTCGCTGGGGGGCAAGGAATGGCGTGCGGTCAGGCTGATGAACGCGTTCGGGGATGCGGCGCGGCACACGATCGTGTCCGGGGTTCCCGACGCGCTCGATGCGCAGGACGCGATCGCCAAGGGCGTGGCGTACGAGATCGCGCAGGACCCGCCGCCGCTGACCGGGCGGCCCTCGGTCGCGCGCTACGAGGCGATCGCGCGGTTCATGCGGCGGTTCGACCTGGTGCTGACGTACAATTGGGGCGCGATCGACGGGGTGATGGCGAAGCGCGCGTTCGCCAAGGGCACGCCGCCGCTGGTCCATCACGAGGACGGCTTCAACGCCGATGAAGCGGGGGGGCTCAAGATCGAGCGCAACCTGTACCGGCGGATCGCGCTGCCCGCCGCGCACGCGCTCGCGGTGCCGTCGGAGGCGCTGGAGAGGATCGCGCTCGGCATCTGGAAGCAGCCGCCGGCGCGGGTCCACCGGATCGCAAACGGCATCGCCACCGCGCTGTACGCGAAGAAGCCCGATCCGAAGGCGATCCCCGGCCTGGTCAGGGACGACACGCATGTCGTGATCGGCGCGCTGTCGGGCCTGCGCGCGGTCAAGGACCTGCCCGCGCTGATCCGCGCGTGCGGCGGCCTGTCGGGCAAGTTCCGGCTGGTGATCGTCGGCGAAGGGCCCGAGCGCGGCGTCATCCAGCAGGCGGCGGCGGCGATGGGGATCGCGGACAAGCTGATCATGCCCGGGTTCCTGCCGGAGCCGCACCGCTATGTCGGGCTGTTCGACATCCTCGCGCTGTCCTCTCAGTCGGAGCAGTTCCCGGTGTCGGTGGTGGAGGGCATGGCCGCCGGGCTGCCGATCGCGAGCCCGCCGGTCGGCGACGTTCCGCAGATGGTGTCGGCGCAGAACGCGCCGTTCATCGCCAGGTACATGGGCGAGGTGCGCCTGCGCGACGTGATCCAGCCGCTGCTGCTCGACGCCGACCTGCGTGCGCGGGTCGGCGCGGCGAACCGGGCCAAGGCGCAGGCGGAGTATGACGAGGCGGTGATGATCGCGCGCTACCGGGCGCTCTATGCCGAGGCGATGGGCGACGCGCGCGCGCTTGGTTGATCCAAATGGGTCGCACCGATCCTATAATGCGTTATATGGCGGGCGCATTCACGTAACAGAAAGGTAGCCGCCGCGTGTTCAAGGGCCTGACCCCGATCTCCTACAATGGCCGTGAGGTCTGGCCGTTGGTCGAGGGGGGCAAGGGCGTCGCGGCGACCAATCACGCCTCGGCGGGGGCATGGGCCGCGGCAGGCGGGATCGGCACCGTGTCGGCGGTCAACGCAGACAGCTACGACCCCGAAGGCCGCATCATTCCCCAGATCTACCGCGCGCTGACCCGGCGCGAACGGCACGAGGAGCTGATCGACTACGCGGTCGAAGGCGCGGTGCAGCAGGTCCGCCGGGCGTGGGACATCGCGGGCGGCAAGGGCGCGATCAACATCAACGTGCTCTGGGAGATGGGCGGCGCTCAGCGGGTGCTCCAGGGGGTGCTGGAGCGGACCAAGGGGCTGGTCGCGGGCGTAACCTGCGGCGCGGGGATGCCGTACAAGCTGTCCGAGATCGCCGCCGAGCATCAGGTGTCGTACCTGCCGATCGTCAGTTCGGGCCGCGCGTTTCGGGCGCTGTGGAAGCGCGCCTATTCCAAGGCGTCCGAGTGGCTGGCGGCGGTGGTCTATGAGGACCCGTGGCTCGCGGGCGGGCACAACGGCCTGTCGAACGCCGAGGACCCGCTGAAGCCCGAAAATCCGTACCCGCGGGTGAAGGCGCTGCGCGATACGATGCGCGAGGGCGGCATCCCCGACACGACGCCGATCGTGATGGCGGGCGGCGTCTGGTACCTGCGCGACTGGGAGGACTGGATCGACAATCCCGAATTGGGATCGATTGTCTTCCAGTTCGGCACCCGCCCGCTGCTGACGCGCGAGAGCCCGATCCCCGAGGGGTGGAAGGCCAAGCTGACCCAGATCGAGGAGGGCGAGGTGCTGCTTCACCGCTTCTCGCCGACGGGCTTCTATTCGTCCGCGGTGCGCAATCCGTTCCTCCGCGCGCTGGAGGCGCGGTCGGCGCGGCAGATCGCCTTTTCGACGCAGGAGGCGGGGGACCACGTCTTTCAGCTCGACGTCGGGGTAAAGGGCAAGAACTTCTGGGTGACGCAGGGCGACCTGCTGCGCGCGCGCGGCTGGTTCGGCGAGGGCTATCAGATGGCGCTGAAGACGCCCGACAACACGTTGGTCTTCGTCAGCCCGGAGGAGGCCAAGGTGATCCGCAAGGACCAGGCGGACTGCATGGGCTGCCTGTCGCAATGCCTGTTCTCGAGCTGGGCGGATACCGAGACCAACTCGACCGGCCGCCTCGCCGATCCGCGCAGCTTCTGCATCCAAAAGACGCTGCAGGACATCGCGCACGGCGGCGACACCGACCAGAATCTGATGTTCGCGGGCCATTCGGCGTATGAGTTCAAGCGCGATCCATTCTATTCCAACGGCTTCGTCCCGACGGTGAAGCAATTGGTCGACCGCATCCTGACGGGGGACTGATCTCGGGTCAGACGCCGCGGACGCGGTTGTCGCGCCCGAAAGCGTCTGCCCGCTGCGGGTGACCGTCATAGATCAGGCGCGCGTCGGCGCTGTGCAGCGCCTGGACGTCGATGGCGGCAAGGTCGACGGTGCAGCGCGCCGCGCCGGCTCCGATCATCTCGATCGCCCGCGAGACCCTGCCGGGCGCCCCGGACAAAGCGGGGGCGAGGACGCAATGGGTCGCGCCGCCCGAAATCAGCGTGTGGTGCTGGAGCGCGACCTGTTCGTTGACGGTCGCCCCGCGATGGCGAAGGTCGGATACGTCGGCGAAGTCAAAGGCGCGGAAGCTCGGCTCCATGGCCGTCACGCCCTCGCCGATCAGCAGGCGGCGACAGCCGGTCGCCAGCACGCCGCGGCACGCGCGTCCGGCGGTCGCCGCCATCGCCAGCTCCATCTCGCCGCCGAGCAGGACCGCGCCGCGACAATCGATCGCATAGATGCAGGCCGTGGCCCCCGCGAGCGGGCCGAAATAACCGCCGGAGACGCGGACAACGCCGAACTTGTCGACGTCCTCGATGCGCAGCCCGACCGAGGCGAACTGGTCTATCCACGGCCGGACGATCTCGACATTGGCGTTGCGGCGGATCGACTGGTTGGCGCCTCCGTTCGCCGCCTTTCCGTCGCCGACGATGCGGATGCCGACCGCATAGGCCGCGATTTCGAACTCCACGATCGAATGGTCGGTGAAGCGCCCGTCGAGGAGCAGCCCGGTGCTGTTCGGGACCGCAGGCGTGCAGCTGCCGTTGCAGCGGACCAGCCGCGCCGACGCATTGCCGTTGATGTCGGTCAGCGGCGGCGCGCCCGTGACCGCGTGAAAGCCGATATGCTCGTCCGCCGCACGGCCCGCGCCGAGGCGCGCGCGCGTCGCGCGGCAGTCCTCCATCAGGAGGTTGATCGTGCCCTGCCATGCGAAGTCGGTGATGCTGTCCTGCGACTTGACGCGGCGGACGACGGGGTCCTGGCAATGCTGGACGACCACGCCGCGCGGGCGCGCGTCGGTGCTGGGCGCGACGGTGCGGTTGAATTCGATGCTCTCGACCAGCATCTCCAGGTTGAGCCCGTTGATGTTGACGGCGCCGCCGCCGCCGATGGGCGGCCTGTCCGGACCCATGCGGAAGACGTCGGCGACCGCGCTCTTGACCAGAACGCGGGTGACCCACCCGTCGTCGCCCGCATAATGGATGCCCGCGCCGATCAGCTTTCGTCCGGGCAGTCGCGACACCAGCGTGTTGTTGCAGTGATAGGCCCCGGGGCGCAGGTGAACCCGGATGCAGAGCGCAAGCGCGGCCTCGATCGCCGGGCCGCAGTCCGCGGCGGGGTCGTTGCGGAGCGCGCCGAACCATTCGGCCTGTCCCGCAACGCCGTCCCAGTGCCTCGCCCAATGGCGTCCGGGGGTGACAGACGGTATGTAGAGTCCCTGCTCCGGATCGCCCGGCGGCAGCGGCCCGGCGAGGTGGACGAAGAGCCCGGAGCGCTCCCCTTCGGCGAGGAAGCGGATCGCGCCGAGCTCGGCGGCCGCTGCGACGAGCGCGCGACGGTTCGGCGCAACGCCGTCGAGCGACGCAGCCATCTGCGCGGTCGAGGCGCACGGGGTCGCCGCAAGCAAGGCGAGAACCGTGCGCCGCGACGCTTCGGGAGTGTCGGCGGTCACGGACGGGCGAGCATCAATCCTTGGGGAAGAAGCGCTCCACCACCTCGCGCGCCAGCCGCGCCGGTCGCAGCGTCTCCGCATCCAGGCAGCACCAGCTGGACTTCACCTCGGCCAGCACGTCCTCGCCGCGCTTGATGATCGTCGCGTAGAAGGCGCGGGCGCCCTGCACCTTCTCCAGCAGGACGGTGGCGATCACGTCGTCGTCGAGGAAGGCGGGCTTGCGGTAGGTGATCTCGTGCTTGAGCGCGACCCAAAGGTGTTCGGCGACCGCTTCGGGCGGGGCGAGGCGTTGCCAATGGCTGATCACCGCGGCCTGCACCCATTTGAGATAGCTGGCGTTGTTGACGTGCCCCATGAAATCGATGTCGGCCGGGTCGATGCCGATCGGAAAATAATGCGGGGCGGGGGCGGTGGTCACCAGCCGAGCATAGCACGCTGCGCCGCCCGCATCTTCAATCAAATCAACAATCGACGAATTAGGCCCAGCCTTCGAGCACCTGATCGGGCGGGCGGTGGCCGTCGGCCCACATGCGGATGTTGGCGATCACCTTTTCGCCGGTCGCGACTCGCCCCTCGAAGGTGGCGGAGCCCATGTGCGGGGTCATCACGACGTTGGGAAGCGCGAGCAGCCGCGGATCGATCGCGGGCTCGTGCCGCCAGACGTCGAGCCCTGCGCCCGCGAGTCTGCCGTTCTCCAGCGCTTGCGTCAGCGCGTCCTCGTCGACGATCCCGCCGCGGCTGGCGTTGATCAGGTAGACGTGCGGGCGGAGCAGGGCGATGCGGCGCGCGTCGAGCAGGTTCTCGCTGTCGGCGTTGCGCGGCGTATGAAGCGTCAGGATGTCGATCACGCTCAGCATGCCGTCGAGATTGGGGTGCCACTGCGCGTTCAGCTCCGCCTCGACGACCTTGGGCAGGCGATGGCGGTTGTGGTAGTGGATGGAAAGCCCGAAGGCGATCAACGTCGGTTGAGAAGCCCTTGAGAAACCTGCGGCGCAACCCCGTGCGGCGCTCAAGGCGGCTCGCCCTGCCAGCCACGGCGCCTCCCGCCTCTCCGCCTCCCGCCTCGCCGCCTC
>SXHP01000178.1 GCA_005773165.1 Sphingomonadales bacterium
CTGCCCGACGCGCTGCTCGGCGCCGTCGCAGCCGGCGACATCGGCACGCACTGTCCGCCGAGCGATCCACAATGGAAGGGCGCCGACTCGGCCCGCTTCCTTCGTCATGCCGCCGAACTGATTGCGGCCAAGGGCGGGCGGATCGACTTCGTCGACCTGACGATCATCTGCGAGGCCCCCAAGATCGGCCCGCACCGCGCCACGATGACCGTGCGCATCGCAGAGCTGCTGGACCTCGCCACTGACCGGGTGAGCGTTAAGGCGACGACGACCGAGCGGCTCGGCTTCACCGGCCGCGGCGAAGGTATTGCGGCGCAGGCGGTCGCAACCGTGCGGGTTCCGCGGTGAAACGCCTCGCCTGCCTGCTGGCGCTCGTCGGGACGCCCGCAACCGCTCAGACCCGCTGCGTCACCGACGCGGAGGCTCAGGCGTTCGCATCGGTCGCGATCCCAGAAATCATTCGCGAGACCGGCCGCGTGTGCGCAACCGCCCTGCCAGCGACCAGTTTGGTCCGTCGCCAGAACGGCGCGTTTCTCGTCAAGTACGAGGCGGAGGCGAACCGCGCCTGGCCGACGGCGCGCGCAGCGATCGTCAAGCTGAGCGATCCGGCGATGGAGCTGCTGGTCCAGTCAGATTATGCGCGCCCGCTGATCACCTCGCTGCTCGTACCGCAGCTCGTCGGCCGTATCGCGACGGGCGACTGTCCGACGATCGATCGATTGACGACGCTGCTGGAGCCGCTGCCCGCGCACAACACCGCCGGCATCGTCGTCGCCACGCTTAAATATCTCAAGGCCGAGAAGGCGAAGGGGCGCCCAGTCGACGTCCCGGACCTGCCGCTCTGCCCGGAAGGACGCTGATGGACACGTTGCTGCCGCGCGAGCTGGTCGAAGCCGCGGTGATGGTGGTCGAGGCGAACCGCGCGGCGGGTCGTCGTATCGCGGTGGCCGAAAGCTGCACCGGCGGGCTGGTGTCGGCCGCGCTGACTGAGATCCAAGGTTCCTCGGACGTGTTCGACGCGGGCTTCGTCACCTACGCCAACGAAGCCAAGCTCTCGATGCTCGGGGTGAGTTCGGACGTGCTGGATACGTTCGGCGCGGTGTCGATCGCGGTGGCGTGGAGCATGGCGCAGCAGGCGCTGAAGAAGAGCGGCGCGGACGTCGCCGTCGCGATCACCGGGATTGCGGGGCCGGGCGGCGGGAGCGAGAAGAAGCCCGTCGGCACCGTCGTCTTCGCGCGCGCCGAGAAGGGCGCCGATCCGGCCGACATCCATGCCGACCGCAAGGCGTTCGGCGATCTGGGTCGCGGCGGCGTCAGGCTTCAGGCGGCGTTGTGCGCGCTCGAACTGCTGATGCCTAAGGCGGACGTCTCGCCCGACCCGTAGAGCTGGTCGGCGCGCGTCTCGAACGCGCCGATCATCTTTCGCAACGCGGCCCCGAACACCTGCCCCGCGAGCATTTCGAACACGCGGTTCTTGAACTGGAAGTCGACGGTGAAGTCGACCGCGCACCCCTCCCCCTCCGGCACGAAGCGCCAGCTGTTGCGAAGATATTTGAGCGGGCCGTCGACGTAATCGACGTCGATACTGCTCGCGCGGACCTTGCGGACGCGGCTGGTGAAGGTTTCGCGCAGTCCCTTGAACCCGACGATCATGTCGGCGGTGGTTTCGGTCGCCGAATCGGCGCGCACGCGCATCGCGGTGACCCAGGGCAGGAACTCGGCATAGCGCTTCACGTCGGCGACCAGATCGAACATCTGCTCGCAGGAATAGCGCAGGTGGCGGACCTCGTGGTGCTTGGGCATCGGCTAGGCGAAGAACGCCTTCATCACGAGTGCAAGCACGCCAGCGACAACAACTCCAAGCAAACCTTTCACCAAAGCCAAATCGCTTCGGATGTCACCAAGCTGCTTCTGGAAATCCGCGACCTCCTGTGCGGCCTTGCGCGCCTTCTCGTCACTCGTTCCACCATCAACGAGTGCGTCGTACAGGTCGGCCATCATGATCGCCATGCGACGGTCTCCTTGCTTGCAAGCTTCGCCTCGCGCGCCGCACGCAGCTTAGCGAAATCGTCGCCCGCGTGGTAGCTCGACCGGGTCAGCGGCGACGACGCGACGAGCCCGAACCCCTTCGCGCGCGCGATAGCGGCATAGGCATCGAACGCCTTGGGCGTGACGAACTCGGCGACCTTGGTGTGGCGCGGCGTCGGCTGAAGATACTGCCCCATCGTCAGGAAATCGATGTCGGCGCAGCGCATGTCGTCCATCACCTGATGAACCTCCAGCCGCTCCTCGCCCAGGCCCAGCATCACGCCCGATTTGGTGAAGATCGACGGATCGTGGCGCTTGACGCTCTCCAGCAGCCGCAGCGACGCATAGTAGCGCGCGCCGGGGCGGATCGTCGGATAGAGCCGCGGCACCGTCTCCAGATTTTGGTTGTAGACGTCGGGTCGCGCCTCGACGATCCGCTCGACCACGGCTTGCGCCTTGTTGCGGAAGTCGGGGGTGAGGATCTCGATCGTGGTCGTCGGATTGGAGCGGCGGATCGCCTCGATCACCTTGACGAACTGCGACGCGCCGCCGTCGGGCAGGTCGGCGCGGTCGACCGAAGTGACGACGATATGCTCCTGCCCCA
>SXHP01000179.1 GCA_005773165.1 Sphingomonadales bacterium
CCTCGCCCAGCGACGACGGCGCGAGCGGGCGTGGCGGGCGCGCCTCGACCGGCGCGGCGCGGCGCGCCCACTCGGGCGCAGGCGAGGGCGGGAGCGGCAACGCCTTGGCCGCCGCGGTCGCCTTCAACGGAGCTTGCGGCCGCGATCCCTCGAACGTCCGCACGCCCTCGCCGTCGGACACCCCCATCGCCGCGAACGCCCGGTGCGCCGCGGCGTACCAGCTCTTCTCCGGCGGAACGCCTTTCGCACGCGGGCCCAGCGAGCCCGCGATCACCAATTGCTCCTCCGCCCGTGTCGCGGCGACATAGAACAGCCGCCAATGCTCGGCGAGTTCGCGCTCCGCCGCCGCGTCCATCACCGCATCCAGCGGTCCGCCCCGCTCTGAAGCACGCGGCCGGATAACCGGCACCGGTTCGGCATCGTCCTCCGGCCTCCACTTCAGGATGGACCGCGGCGACTGGGTCGGGTCGACGCAGGCGTCCGCCAGGATCACCACCGGCGCCTGCAACCCCTTCGCGCCGTGAGCGGTCATCACCCGAACCGCATCGAGCGGAGCGGCGGCGTCGCGCACGATGTCGACGTCGCCGCGGTCGAACCAGTCGAGGAAGCGCTGCAACGACGGCGTCGTCGCGGTCTCGAAATCGAGCGCGGCGTTCAAGAGCTCCTCGATCGGATCGCGCGCTTCCGCCCCCAGCCGCCGGATCAGCTTGCGGCGTCCGTCAAGCGACCCGGAAAGCACCTCTTCCAAAAACCGGTACGGCGTCTGCAAGTCCGCCCGCGCCAGCATGTCGCGAAGCGGCGCCAGCCGCTCGGGCGGCTGCGTCTCGGTCAGATGCCGCCACAACGTGCCCACCGCGCGCGGCGCGGCGGCCATCAGCTCGTCCTGCGTCCACCCGATCAGCGGCGACACCAGCAGCGCGGCGAGGCTCAGGTCGTCGCCCGGCTGGAGCACGAAGCGGATCGCCGCCAGCAAGTCCTGCACCGCCAGCGGCGCGTTCAGCCGCAACCGGTCGACCCCCGCTACCGGCACCCCTTCCGCATACAACCGCGCGACGATCAGCGACGCGAGATCGCCGCGCCGCTTGACCAGAATCATCACGTCCTCGGGCCGCATCGCGCGCCCCTTGGCCCCGAGCACCCGCCCCTCGTCGAGCCAACCTTTAAGCGTCTTCGCGATCCGCCCCGCCAGCTCGCGGACCGCGTCGTCGATCCAGCCTTCCTCGTCCTCCTCCGATCCGCCCGCGGAGACCGGCGGCCATAGCGAAACGCTCCCCGGCCCGCGCACCTCGCTCGCATGCGCCTCGATCGCCGCCGCGATGCCGAGCCCCGGCTCGCCGATCGCCGCGATCGCGTGATCGACGAACTCCAGCACCGGCGCGGTCGACCGGAACGATTGGGTCAGCGACAGTTGCGCCATCGGCAGCCCGCGCTCGTGGTCGGGCCAGCCGTCGTCGCCGAGCACCTGCGCCGCCCGCTCGCCGAAATACACCTGCGCCGCCGCGAAGTTGGTCGGGTCGGTTCCTTGAAATCCGAAGATCGCCTGCTTGTGATCCCCCACCGTGAACAGCGTCCGCGTGCGCGGCGCATAGATGCCGCGCCCGACGAAGAACTCGTCGGCCAGCGCGCGCACGATCGTCCACTGCGCGACATTGGTGTCCTGCGCCTCGGCGATCAGGACGTGCTCAGTCACCTGGTCGAGCTTGTAGCGCACCCATTCGCCCACCCCCGGCCGCTTGAGCAGCGCCACCGCGGTCGCGATCAGGTCGTCGAAGTCGACCCCGCCCACCCGCCGCTTCGCCTCGGCATAGGCGCGGGCGTAGTCGCGCCCGACCTCCAGCCCTTCGGCGAGCAGGTCGGCATAGGCCCCCCGCGCGATCAGCGACGCCAGTTCCGCGCATTCGTCGCGCAGCAGCGTCGCCTGCTCGGCATAGCCCTCGTCCTGCGGAGCCCAGCCCTTGGCGGTCGACCAGAGCTTGCCGAACGCCTCCAGTCCCGCCGCCCGCGCCGCGCCGTCCAGCGCCGCCCAGCGCGCGATCTCGTCCGCGCGCTTCAACCCGCGATCCTTGCCCCACGCACGATTGAGCGCCGCCGCCTCCTCAAGCGCATCCTCGTCGAACTGCTCGCACCGCTCGGCGACGTACGCGGCGATGTCGCCCGCTGGCAGGTCGAGCGCGCGCCGGAGCCACGGCTGAATGCCCGTCGGCAGCGCCTCCAGCCCCCGCAGCGATCGCGCGCATTCCGCCAGGAACTGCTCCGCCCCGCCCTCGCCCAGCCGCATGCTCAAGCGCCCGACCGCCGTGATCGGCCGCTCGCGCCCTTGCGCCTCCGCGTCCGCCAGCATCCCCGCCAGCGCCTCGCGCGCCAGCGCCGCCTCCTCGCGCGCCTCGAGCGGCCGGAAGCCGGGCGTCAGCCCCGCCTCGACCGGAAACGCGGCGAGCAGCGACTGGCAGAAGCCGTGGATCGTTTGGATCCGCACCCCTCCGCCCGGCGCATCGAGCACGCTCGCGAACAGCGTCCGCGCGCGATCCTGCATCGCTGGCGTCGGCCGCTCGCCCAGCGCATCCAGGTCCTTGACCAGATCGGCGAGCGGCATCCGCACCCACGCCGCCAGCCGCGCGCTGATCCGGTGCGCCATCTCCGCCGCGCCCGCCTTGGTGAAGGTCAGGCACAGGATCGACCCCGGATCGACCCCGCGCAGCAGCAGCCGGAACACCCGCGCCGCCAGCACCTGCGTCTTGCCCGTCCCCGCCGACGCGGACAGCCAGACATGCGCCTCGGGGTCGCTCGCCGCGGCCTGCGCGCCGTGGAGGCGGGGGAGGCTAGTCACGCCCGTACCATTCATCGCGCCGCATCAACTGGTCGTACTCCGCATACGGCGCATATTCCGGCACCAGCTTGGCGGTGAACGCCTCCTCGCCGGTCAGCCACTTGCCCGCGGCTTCCGTGAAGTTCGCCGCTGCGATGCCCGCGAACTCGCCCGTCACGATCTTGTCGCCCGCGCCGGAGTCATCGACCGGGCTGAACACATAGCCGAACCCCGCCTTGCGCTTCGCCAGCGACCAATATTCGAACGCCTTCGCGGTCCCGTCGACCTCGGCGAACCCGCCCCGCTCGGCGATCAGCCCCAACAACCCTAATTGCAGGCTGAACCCCGCCTTCACCGCCGCCGCCGAGGGCGGCTTGCCGGTCTTGTAGTCGATGACGCCGATGCCGCCGTCCGCCAGCCGATCGATCCGGTCGTACCGCCCGGAGAGCGACACTCCCGCAATGTCGATCCGCCCCTTGCCTTCCGCGCTCGCCACCCGCCGCCCCGCAGCCTCGTTCTCGGCGATCTTGTCCGCGATCCAGTCGATCGCCTCCAGCAGCCGCGGCCGCCACAGCGCGCGCGTCATCGGATGCGTCCGCTCGTCCGCCAGCATCGCCTCGGCGCGCGGCCGAAGCGCATCGGAGCGGCAATCGTCCTCCTCGAACCAGCGTTCGAGGATCTTGTGGACCGCGTCGCCCCGCTGCGCCGGAGTCGGGTCGGCGTCCACCCCGTCTAGCTGCATCAGCCGCAAGATGCGCCGCGCGTAGAAGGCGTAGGGGTCAGCCTTCAACCGGTCGACCTCGGTCACCGAGATCGCCTTGGGCCTGAGCGCCGCGGGGGGCATCGGCGCGGGCCGGGCGGCGGGCGCATGGTCCCCCGGGTCGTCCAGCGACCGCACCCAGTCGCCCACACCCTCCGCGCTCGCGAACCGGTCCCCCGCCATCGCCGCCAGCCGCAACCAGAACCGCGACGCCAGCGTCGGCGATCGCGCATCGCGCCGCGCCCGCGTCAGCAGCACTTGGGGGCCGCCCAGCCCTTGCGCGAAGTCATGCGCCGCCACCCCGATCCGCCGCTCCAGCCCGGGCAGCGCCAGCTCGGCGCGGATACGCGGCGCGAGCCATGGGTCGGGCGCAGGACTCCCGGGCCACACGCCTTCGTTCAGCCCGCCCAGGATCATCAGATCGGCGGTCTGCAGCCGCGCCTCAATCAAGCCATAGATCGCGAGGCGCGGATGCCCGCCCTGCGGCGGCCGCACCACCGCTTCGTCGAGCAGGGTCCTGAGCAGCGAAGGCAGCGCCTGCGGGTCGACGGTCGGCGGTCCCGCCGGCGCTTCCGCCTCCAGTTCGGCGAGCAGCTCCGCCGCCGCCCGCCCCGCGGGCCCGGCCCACAGCGCATCGCCGCACAGCGCCGCCGCGGTCTCGCGCAGGCACGCCAGCAGGTCCGCCAACGGCTGAGCCCCACGCGCGAACGCCGCTTCAAGCGGTTCGAGCATCGCCGCCGCCGTCCGCCACCAGTCGGCCGCGCGCCCGTCGCCCAGATGCGCCGTCACCCCCGCCAGCCCCGGCGCAGGCCTCGGTCCGCGCAGCTTAAGATCGAGCGCGCGTGCGCCGTCGAGCCACGCGAGCCGCGCCTCGCCCGACCGCACCAGCGGATGCTTGACCACCGCCAACAGCGCCGGGGGCGCGAACCGCTGCGCCGCCGCTTCGGCCAATTCGAGCAGCAAGGTTCCCGGCGGCAGGATCGACAGCGCGCGCCCGGCGGTGTCGTCGACCACGATCCCCCAACGCCCGCAATGCGCCGCCACACGTCGCGCGAGCCCCCGGTCGGGGGTGACCAGCGCGGCGGTCCGCCCCGGCGTCTCCAGCGCATCGCGCAGCGCCAGCGCGATCCCCTGCGCCTCCTCCGCCGGGGTCGCGAACTCCGCCGCCGCCACCCCCGACAGCCGCCGGTCGGCCGCGGGCAGCGACGTCCACCGGCCCGTGAACGCGGCCGGGGCCATAGCATTGGCGATCGCTCGCCCACGCGCCGCATCCGCATCGGCCCCGCCCGTTTCGCGCCAAAGCGACACCTCGTCGCGGCCGATGCCCATGCGGTCCAGCATCTGCTTGATCTGGAATTGGGGGTGCGTTTCGATCGCGCGCATCCGCCCGCCGACCTCGACCGGGCCGAGCGCGTCCCATTCTTCCTGCGGCATCGCCTGGTCGAGGCCTGCGAACACCACCGAGCCTTGCGGCAGCGCCGCCACGCACCGCAGCAGCTTGGCGACCGCGGGCGCGGCGTCGCTCACCCCCGCCGCGCAGACGAACCCGCCCGGCGGCTCCGCCCGCCACCGCGCCGCCAGCCGGTCGAGCAGCATGATCCGCCGCGTCGCCGCATCGACTCGTCCGATCCGCTCCAGCTCGGCGGGCCAACGGTCGAGCACGACCGAGAAGGTCGCGAGCGCGGTCTGCCAATGCTCCGACAGCTCGGGCGCCATGTCGAGCTCGGCCAGCGCGCGCGGCGACACCCCTTCGACCAGCAGCTGGTCGAGCGTCCGCGCGACCTCTCCCGCCAGCCGCACCGCTTCGCCCGCATCGACCCCGCGCGCTTCGGCGACCAGTCGCGCCAGAATCATCCGCCGTTGCAGATTGCCGACCGCGGGCGGCGGCGGATCGGCATCGTCGACCCGGTCGATCGTCGCGCCCGCCGCCTCGTCGAGCGACGGATCGCCCAGCGCGACCAGCCGCGGCAGCAGCAGCCCGCCCCCGCTCGCCCGGACAAAGGCGTCGGTCACCGCGCGCACCCCGCGGTTGTTGGGCAGCAGCACAAGCCCGCGCGCGAGCGTCATCGCGTCGCCCTTGGCCCGCCGCATCAGCCCGGCGGCCAGCGAATCGGCGAAGCTGCGGTGCGACGGGATCGTATGGACGCTCAGCGTTTCAGCCATCCGCCAGCATCGCCTCCGTCGCGCCGATCGCCTTGGGCGTGCCGACGTCGAACCACAGTCCCTGGTGCACCTGGCCGAAAGCGCGCTCGGCTTCGATCGCGCGGTTCCAGAACAGGTTGGTCGAAAACGGCCCCTCCGGCACGTCGACGATCGTCGCGGGGTCCATGATCTGGACGCCGGTATAGACGAAGGGCGCGACCTGCCCCTCCTTGCGCCGCCCGATGATCCGCCCGGCCGCGTTCAGGTAGAAATCGCCGCGCCCGCCGTGGTTGTGCGCCCGCGACAGCGGCACCATCAACAGCAACGCGTCCATCGTCGTCCGGTCAAAACGCGACGCGAGCAGCCTGATCGCATCAACGGGCCCGTCGACCCAAAGGTTGTCGCTGTTGACCACCAGGATCGGATCGTCGCCCAGCATAGCGCGGGCATGGACCAGCCCCCCACCGGTCTCCAGCAACCGCGCCCGCTCGTCGGAGATCAGCACCTCCAACCCTCCGGCATGCCGCGCCAGATGCGCCTCCAGCGCGTCCGCCAGATAATGGACGTTGACCACCACCCGCTTGACGCCCCCCGCGCGCAGCCGGTCGAGCACATGGTCGATCAGCGGCTTGCCGGCGACCTCGACCAGCGGTTTGGGCCGGGTCGCGGTCAGCGGCCGCATCCTTTTGCCTAAGCCCGCCGCCATCACCATCGCGGTGTGCGGCACGACGCCGCCCGGATCGGGCCGGATCGCGAGCTGCCGGGTCACCGGCTCAGCAGCAGCGGATCGCCCCGCTTCTCCGGCGGCACGTTGGCGTCAAACCACGCCGCGACGGGGCCGAGCACCGGCTGCGACAGGCCGCGCTCCAGATACGCCCACACCCGCGGGCACAGACCCGGATAGCGCGGCTTGCCGTCACGCTTCCAGAGGCGCGTGAAGATGCCGACGATCTTCGCGTTCCGCTGGCACCCAAGCACATGATAGGCGCGCATGAACGCCTCGCCCGCACCCGTCGCCGCCCGGTACCGCGCCAGCATCGCCTCCTCGACCGATGGGTCTACGTCGCGCCGCGCATCCTGCAGCAGCGAAACCAGATCGTACGCCGGATGCCCCGCCAGCGCGTCCTGGAAATCGAGCAGCCCCAATCGCCGGTCCTCTCCGACGAGCATCAGGTTCTCGGCATGAAAGTCGCGCAGCACCGTCACCGGCTCGGGCGTCAGCGCATGGTGGAGCACGTCGCGCCACGCCGCCTCCCAGCCCTCGGCGTCGACCTCCAGCCCCACCGCCGGGCAATACCATTCGACGAACAGCGCCGCCTCGCGCAGCAGCACCGCCATGTCGTACGGCGCCGCCGCCCCCGCCGGATGCCGCGCCAGCTCCACCAGCAGGTCGATCGCGGGCGCGTACAGGTCGCAGGCGGCGGCGGGATCGGCGTCGATCGCCTCCCGCAACCGCGCGTCGCCGAAATCCTCCAGCAGCACCAGCCCGGCTTGCAGGTCCGCGGCATGAATCGCGGGGGCGGCGAAGCCCTTCGCCGTCAGCCATCGCGCCACGTCCAGGAACGGCTGCGGGTCCTCGTGCGGCGGCGGCGCGTCCATCAGCACCGCCGACCGCGCGGGTTCGGTCACCCGGAAATACCGCCGGAACGAGGCGTCGCCCGCGAGCGGCGTGACCGCGGCGCCCGCCCAGCCATGGCGCGCAAGAAAGTCGGCGGCGCCGGCGGGCGGGGTCATATCGGCCATCGCGGCCTCCAAGCCTCCGGCACTTCCGCTGTCAAGCGCCGCCCGCCCCCGGCCGGGTCGATCCGGATAGCCAGCGCGTCGGCCCAATAGCCGGCGCCCGCCCGCTCGGGCCATTCCACGATCAGCACCGAATCCCCGCGCGCCTCGTCGAGCCCCAGCTCCTCGATCTCCCCCGGATCGTCGATCCGGTACAGGTCGACATGCAGCACCGGAATCCGCACCTCCGGCGGCGCATAGGGCTGCACGATCGCGAAGCTCGGCGACGGCGCTTCGCCCAGCAGCCCCAGACCGGCGAGCAGCCCCCGCGCCAGGCTGGTCTTCCCCGCGCCGAGATCACCCTGAAGGGTGATGACGTCGCCCGGCTGAACAACCCTCGCCAACCGCCGCCCGAAGTCCTCCGTTGCGGCAGCGTCGCGCAGATCGATCACCCTCACCCTTCCCACGACCTACGGTCGCGGGCCCCTTCCCTCTCCCACCGGGAGAGGGAGAGACGCGCAGCGTCGATGGGTGAGGGTAATCGGAGCGAGATCACCGCCGCGGCAGCTCGATCGTCACCAGCGTCCCCTCGCCCGGCTCCGACATCAGCGCGATCGTCCCCCCGTGCGCCTCGACGAACTGCTTGGCGAGCGGCAGCCCCAGCCCCAGCGCGCGTTCGCCCCCCGGCTGGATGCCGGGCTCGGCGAACCGGTCGAACGCATGCGCCACGGCGTCGGCGTCCATGCCGGGCCCGTCGTCGGACACCACCACCCGCGCCGCGCTGGCGTTGCCGTCGGCGTGGAGCAGCACCCGCCCGCCCTCGGGCGTCGCGCTCACCGCGTGGCGGAGCACATGCTCGATCACTTCGCGCAACCGCCGCGGATCGCCCGACACCCGCCCCGCCGACCGCGCCACCTCGACCGCGAAGTCGAGCCGCCGCCGCTTGGCCGCCGGATTGAGCGTCTCCGCCGCCGCCCGCGCGACCGACGCCAGGTCGACGTCGACCCGCTCCAGCACCGCCTCGTCGCCGTCGTTCTGAGTCAGGTCGAGCACGTCGTCGATCAGCAGTCCCAGCCGCTCGACCGATTCGAGGATCGCTTCGACATAGCCGTCCGCCTGGCGGCTGAGCTTCCCCGCGAACCCCGCATGCAGCATCTCGGCGAACCCGCCGATCGAGGTCAGCGGCGTCCTCAGCTCATAGCTCATGTTGGCGACGAACTGCGTCTTCACCTTGTCCGCCGCCTCCAGCGCCCCGGCCCGCTCGCGCAGCACCTCCTCCGCCCGGCGGCTGTCGGTGATGTCCAGCATCGTGAACAGCGCGTTGCCGTCGGGCAGCGGAACGACCGCGAACTCGAAATGCCGTCCGTCCGCCAGTCCCACTCGGCCGCCGCGCTGCTGCCGGTCGATCGTCGCCGATTTGATCAGCTCGGGGATCAGCGCGGAGCGCGCAGGCGTCGCCAGCTGCGGCGCGATCGCATCGGCGAGCGCGTCGACCCGCGGGTGTCCGGCCAGGAACTCTTCCTCAAACCGCCACAGCGCGCGGAAGCGGTTGTTCCACAATTGCAGCCGCCCGTCGGCGGCGAACACGCCCAGCGCCTCGAACAGATTGTCGAACGTCGCGGTGCGCACGCGGAGCAGCGTGTCGCGCGCGCTCGCCAGCTGCACCTGCTCGGTGCGATCCTCGAAGATCAGCAGCAGCCCGTCGTCCGGCAGCGGCTGCGCGACGACGCGGATGTGCGCGCCGCCGGGCAGGTGCCACGTCTCCTCCACCGCGTCCTCGGCGTGGACGAACCAGTCGCGCCGCTCGGCCTTCCAGCCCGGAAAGTCGCGCACTTCGGGCAGGCGGTTGGCCTCGCGCATCCGCTCCAGCACCCGCTCGAACGCGGGCCGGTCGGCCAGCCACTCGGCGCGCATCGCGAACATCCGCCGGAACGGTTGGTTGCAGAAGACGAGCCCCCGGTCCGCGCCGAACTGCGCCACGCCCGCCGACAAGCGGTCGAGCATCGCGCGCTGCGCGTCCTGGAACCGCCGGGTGCGCCCCTGCGCCTGCTCCAGCTCGTCGATGTCGATCGCAAAGCCCGCGACACCGCCGGTCGGCAGCGGCACGTCGAAGATGCGGAACGATCGCCGCGCGCCCGCGATAGTCACCGGCAGCACCGCTTCGTGCGGCTTGCCCGTGTCGCGCGCCGCCGCCGCCCCCGCGAGCGGACCGCCGCGCCCCGATCCCTCGACCAGCTCCAGCCCGCGCGCGACCACGTCGTGCGAATCGACGCCCTCGACCGCCGCGACATAGGCCGAATTGACCATCGACAGCTTCAGGTCGGCGCCCCGATACCACATCGGCAGCGGCGCGGCCTCGATCAGCCCGGTCAGCGCCTCGAACGCGCCCTTCAGCCGCGCCGATTCCTTGCCCAGCCGCGCGATCTCCGCCTCGCTGTCGGTCGCGTCGAACGCCCAGACGACGACCGCCCCGGTCGCGCCCATCTCGGCCGGTCCGCGGCTGCCCCGCAAGGTGATCGCGCGCGCCGACCCCCGCGGTCGCACCGCGCGCACGAAGCTCCGCCCCGCGCGCTGCGCCGCCAGCACGTCGGCGGCGAGCGCGTCCGCGTCCTCGCGCAGCAATCCCGTTCCCTCGCCCGACAGCTCGGGCAGAAAGCGCGGCGTCTCGCTCAGCCCGAGCCAGTCCGCCATCCGCTGCGGCATCTCCACCCGCCCGTCGGCGCGCACGATCATCGACAGCGCGGGAGCCGACCGCAGCAGCGCCTGCAACCGCTGGTTGTCCCGCACCGCCGCCGCCGCCTCGCCGCGCGCCTGCAGTCCCAGGAACAGCATCGCCGCCCCGCCTGCGAGCAGCAGCAGAACGACCGCCCCGACGATCGCGAGCGCACCCGTGCCAAGCGGGGTCATTGATTACGCAGCACGGGGATCGGGGAAGCCATCGACGCCATGTCTAGGGCAAAGCGCCGAAAGCAAAAAGGGGGCGCGGCATGAAGCCGCACCCCCTTCCATGATCCGCGATGCCCGATCCACCCATACTCCGTCACCCCGGCCTTGTGCCGGGGTCCAGGGCGCGGCTGGGCGAGAAGCTGGAACGTCCATCTGCGTCGTTCGCGGAACGCTGGACCCCCAACATGACCGTCGGGCGGCAACGCCGTCGGACGGGCTCGGCTGCGCCGTCCCGCCGCCCGGCCTTGCCGAGTCTTCGGATTGCCGACGCAATCCGAGGCCGGCGGGCGGCTCAGTACCGGTAATGATCCGGCTTGAACGGCCCCTCGACCGGTACGCCGATGTACCCGGCCTGCTTCGGGGTCAGCTTGGACAGCGACACCCCCAGCTTCTCCAGGTGCAGCGCCGCCACCTTCTCGTCCAGATGCTTGGGCAGCACATAAACCTGGTTCTGATACTGCTCGCTCTTGGTCCACAGCTCGATCTGCGCCA
>SXHP01000180.1 GCA_005773165.1 Sphingomonadales bacterium
CCAAGATCTCGACCGGCAAGCGCGAGAACAAGTTCGGCGTTCCCATCGATCAGGCTCCCGCGATGTTCGACCGGCTCGCGCCGCTCGACGGCCTCGACCTGAAGGGCGTCGCGATCCACATCGGCAGCCAGCTCGCCGATCTCGCGCCCCTGGAGGCCGCGTACCGCCGCATCGGCGAACTCGTCGCTGAACTTCGCGCGCGCGGCCACACGATCACCCGCGTCGACCTGGGCGGCGGGCTCGGCGTCCCGTACAGGCCCGGCGACGAGACGCCCTCCCCCGCCGCGTACGGCGCGATGGTCGCGGAGGTCACGCGCGACTGGGACGTCGAACTCATGTTCGAGCCCGGCCGCGTCATCGCGGGCAACGCGGGGGTGCTGCTGACCGAGGTGGTCTGGGTCAAGCCGGGCGTCGTCCACCCCTATGTCATCGTCGACGCGGCGATGAACGACCTCGCCCGCCCCGCGCTCTACGACGCCTGGCACGATTTCGTCGCGGTGAAGCCCGGCGGCGATCGGATGACCGCCAACATCGCGGGTCCGGTGTGCGAAAGCGGCGACACGTTCGCGATGGCGCGGGACATCGACGCGGTCGCGAGCGGCGACCTGGCGGTGTTCCGCACCGCGGGCGCCTATGGCGCGACCATGGCCTCGACCTACAACAGCCGCGCGCTTGTGCCCGAAGTGCTCGTCGACGGCGACCGCTTCGCGGTGGTCGCAGACCGTATCGAACCCGAAACGATCCTCGCCGCCGAGCGCGTGCCGGAGTGGCTGAAAGCGTGACGCTCCACAGCCTGCCCCTCTTCGTGCGGCTGGAGGGCAGGCCGGTGATCCTGCTCGGCGAAGGCGAGGCGGCGGACGCCAAGCGCCGCCTCCTCGAACGCGCAGGCGCGAGGGTCGTCGGCGAGGAGGCCGACGCCCGCCTCGCGATCATCGCCATCGAGGAGGAGGACGCCGCGCACGCCGCGGTCGCCCGGCTGCACGCGCGCGGCGTGCTGGTCAACGCGGTCGACCGTCCGGCGCTGTGCGACTTCACCCTCCCCGCGATCGTCGACCGCGCGCCGGTGCTGGTCGCGATCGGCACCGGCGGGGTGTCGGCGGGCCTGGCGGCGGCGCTGCGCCAGCGGCTGGAGGCGCTGCTTCCGGCGGGGCTGGGGCGGGTGGCGGAGATGCTCCAGGCGGCACGCGCAGAGCTTCGCCAACGCTTTCCCGACGCGGGCGAGCGGCGGCGCGCGATTGCGGATGCGCTGGCTCCGGGCGGGTGCTTGGACGTTCTGGCTGATCACCCTCACCCTTCGGCGCTGCGCGCCTTTTCCCTCTCCCAATGGGAGAGGGAGGGAGCGGCGCAGCCGCGGAAGGGTGAGGGTGACGATGAAGTCGCCCACATCCATCTCACCTCCCTCGACCCCGACGACCTCACCCTCCGCCAGGCCCGCCTGCTCGCCAACGCCGACCGCGTCGTCCACTCGGGGAACGTCCCCTCCGCCGTCCTCGACCGCGCGCGCGCCGACGCCGCACGGCTCTCCGTCATGCCCGCCGACGCCCCGGGTCTCACGGTCGTCGTCGAGATGCGGCCGTGAACGGCTTCGCCTTTCACATTGCGGGCGCCCGCGCGGTCGAGCTCCCGGTGGACGCCGCGTTGGCCGGCGACTCCCAGCTCACATGGGTTCACCTGACCAGCCACGACGCGGAGACGCGCGCATGGCTCGCCGAAACTGCGCGGCTCGACCCCTATGTCGTCGACGCGCTCACCGCGACCGAGACCCGGCCGCGGTGCGAGGCGGTGGGGACGGGCGCGATCGTCAATCTGCGCGGGCGCAGCAAGGTGGAGCTCGACTCGTCCGACCTGCTCGGCTCCGTGCGCCTGTGGGCGGAGGCGGGGCGCGTCTTCTCCGTCGCGCGCAACCCGCTGTTCGCGGTGGCGAAGGTGCGGCGGCAAGTGGCGGCGGGGCAGGCGGGCGATCCCGGCGACCTGATCACCGCCTTCGCCACCGCGATCACCGAGGATCTCGATCCGCACGTCGCCGAGCTCGGCGACTGCCTCGACGAATGCGAGGAGGCGCTCGACGCCGACCGGGTCTTCGAGCTGCGCCGCCGGGTGACCAAGGTCCGCGCCGCCGCGATCGGCTATCGCCGGTTCGTCGGCCCGCAGCGCCAGGCGCTGGAGAAGCTCGCGAATCTTCAGGGCGCGTGGCTGGCGGAGGACGACCGCCTCCATCTCGCAGGCGCAGCCGACCGCGCCGCGCGGATGACGGAGGAACTCGATTCGATCCGCGACCGCGCGACGCTGATCCATGAGGCGTTGACCGACCTCCGCGCCGAACAGATCGACAGCCGCGCGCTGGTGATCTCGATCGTCGCGATGGTCTTCCTGCCCTTGACCTTCCTCACCGGCCTCTACGGCATGAACGTCGAGGGGCTGCCGTTCGCGCAGGAGCCCTGGGCGTTCAACGCGATCGCCGCGGCCTGCCTCGTCATCGCAGTCGGCGTCGTCGGCTGGTTCGTCCACCGCCATTGGTTTCGCGGCTAGGGGGCTGTCCTACACGCTACATTTCGACGAGAGCGACGCAGCTCTTTGACATCGATGACTTTTCGAGCGGGCGGGATCGCTGCGAAAACACGGGTTTCGCCTCTCCTTAGCCTCTCCTTCCGCAGCGCCGCAACGCGCGATCCGCAGCGAGGTCGCTCGCGCTCAGCGGAGCGACACCTGCAATCCGTCCATCACGAACTGCACCGCCAGCGCCGCGAGCAGCACGCCGAGCAGCCGGGTGATCACCGCCTCGATCCTGGCGCCCAGCACCCGCATCATCGGCCCCGCGGCGAGCAGCGCGACCAGCGTCAGCAGCAGGATCGTCGCCAGCGCGCCCAGCACCACCGCGGTCCGCTCCAGCCCGTCGTTGCGCGCCATCAGCAGCATCACGCTCGCGATCGATCCCGGCCCTGCGATCATCGGCATCGCCATGGGAAAGATCGACAC
This sequence comes from Sphingomonadales bacterium, assembly GCA_005773165.1. GTDB lineage: Bacteria > Pseudomonadota > Alphaproteobacteria > Sphingomonadales > Sphingomonadaceae > Sphingomonas. The sequence continues at coordinate 2,977 of SXHP01000180.1, forward strand.
GTCCTCGACCTCGGGGCTCTCCGCGACCTTGGCCGCGCGGTCCTCGCGCCGCTGGGTGCGCTTCTCGAACACCATCTCCAGCGCGATCAGGAACAGCATGATCCCGCCCGCGATGCGGAACGAGGCTAGGCTGATGCCAAGGCCCCTCAGCAGATCCTCCCCGACCAGCGCGAAGACGAGCAGGATGGCGGAGGCGACCCCGACCGCGCGAAACGCCATCGCCCGCCGCTGCGCCGCGCTCGCGCCCGACGACAGCCCGGCATAGATCGGCGCGCAGCCGGGCGGGTCGATCACCACGAAGAAGGTGATGAGCGAGGAGACGTAGAGCTCGATCATGGCTTTGGCGGCGCAGGCGGAGCAGCGATGCGGTCGGCGATCACCCGGTCATAGCGTTCGCCAGTCCACAGCAGCACGTTGAACATGCGCGCGCCGTCGGGCTGGACGACCCACGACCAATAGAGCGTGTGATCGCGCGACTGACCGTCGGCCGATTTGGCGTCCTTGGGCGCGACCCCGATGGCGCCGCGCGGCTTGCGTTCGCAGGAGGCGACCCGGACCGCAGGCTCCTTCACGGTCGGTCTGGGCGTCTCCAGCGCGTCGCCGCCGTCGACCGTCCACTTCCAGCCGCCCTGGCGCTGCTTGACCCAGATCGTCGAAAAATAACCGGCGCTGCCGTCGGGGCGTGTCCACGGTCCGGTATTGGCGGCGACCGTTCCGTCGCAGGAGACGTAGCTCTCCGACGGCGACCATTCGACAGGTCTGGGCGGGTCGTTCAGCGTGCGAAGCTGCGCCTGCGCGTTCACCGGCTGCGGCCAGAACAGCACCGCATCGTCCGCCGCCCATTTCCGGAACGCGGTCCACTGCCCCAGCGTCTTCGCGTCCGCCGCAAAGGCGCGCTCGGCATCCACCGCAGTCTGCGGCGCGGCGACGGCGAGTAGCAGGGCGATCATAGGTCCTCCGGAACGTCGAGGCCGTCGCGCCGGCAGGCGGAAACGAGCGTGTTGCGCAAGAGGCACGCGATCGTCATCGGCCCGACGCCGCCGGGGACGGGCGTGATCCAGCCGGCGCGTTCCGCGGCTGCGTCATAGGCGAC
>SXHP01000181.1 GCA_005773165.1 Sphingomonadales bacterium
CTTGTCGCTGCTCTATTCGGGCGGGGTCGCGCCCAACCCGCAGGAGCTGCTGTCGGGGGCGGGGTTCAGGGCGCTGGTCACCGACTGCCTGCGCGATTACGATCTGGTGCTGGTCGACGTGCCCGCGAGCAACCGCTGCGCGGACGCGCAGATCGTCGCCACGGTGCTGCGCTACGTGATGATCGTCGCGCGCCGCAACGTCAGCTTCGTCGCCGACGTCAAGCTGCTGGTCAAACAGCTCGAAGGCAGCGGCGCGACCGTGGTCGGCACCTTCCTCAACGATGTCTGACGCTGCGGCTTCAGCCTAGCCAGGCGGGCGCGCCGCGTTCGCCCCTGATCCCCGCCCACCAGCCCGCGAGCGCGTCGCGCTGCTGCCGCCAGGCGCCGCGGCGGCCGAAGCGCAGGAAGGCGAGGACGAGGCTGGCGACGATCGCCACCGGCAGGCGCGACGGGGTCGTGTCGCGCACGACGTGGAGCTTGTTGCGTTCGTCCATGTAGATCGGCAGCCGCGGGCGGCGGGCGTGCGCGTCCGCCGATCCGGTGGTCGCGCCCTGGCTGTGGAGCACCCGCGCGCCCGGCGCGAAGCCGAGCTTCAGGCCTTTCGCCTTGGCCCGCACGCACCATTCCACCTCCTCGGCGTAGAGGAAGTAATCGTCGCGCATTAGGCCCGCCCGCTCGAGCATGCGCCGCCCGGCGAGCAGCGACGCGCCCGAGATATAGTCGAGGCGAGCCTCGATCGCGTCCGCATCGAGCGGGTCGTCGACCCGGCCGCCGCGTCCGACGACTTCGGCGCGCGCGAGCCAGCCGCGCCATCGCCCGCCGCAGGATTGCACCAGCCCGTCATGGCCGTAGAGCATGCCGCCGACCGCAGCGCAGTCGCCGCGCTCCAGCCGTTGAACCAGGCAGCCGAGCGCGTCGAGGTCGGGCTCCGCATCCGGATTGAGCAGCCACCATGCGTCGGCGTCGGGCCGCGCCCTGATTCCCACGTTCATGCCGCCCGCAAAGCCGAGATTGCCGGGCGCGCAGATGAGCTCCACCGGCTGGCCGCCCGGCAAGCGGTCCGGCGCCGCCGCCCGCAGCGCGGCGAACGCATCCGGTCCGCCGTTCTCGCAGATCACGACCTCGAAGTCGCGGTGACGGCTGCGAGCGAGGGCGGCGAGGCAGTGCGTGATGTCGGACACGTTGCGAAAGCCCACGATGACGACCGCGACGTGCATCAGCGGCCCCCGCCGAGCAGCAGGCGGTTGCCGTCGACGAACCGCCACATCCTCAGCCGGTACAGGGTCTTCAGCGCGGCTAGGCGTGCGCGCGCATTCGGCAAGGCGGGGCTGGTGAGCACGCGCGGCGTGTGCGCCAGCGCGGAGAGCGGCATCGCCCAGGTCCGCGCAAGCCACTTCGATCGGCCGCGCGGACGGTCGTGCGCGAGCAGGAACATCTCACGGTTGACGCGCCGCCACTTGCCCAGCAGCTCGTCCCAGCTGCGTCGCGCGGGGTGCCCGACCTCCGCGGCGGGGGCATAGCCCAGTCGAAAGCCGAGCGCCGTGGCGCGATGCGACCAGTCGACATCCTCCGATACCGCCGGGCGAAATCCGCCCACCGCATCGAAGACGCGGCGCGAGACGAACAGGTTGCCGGATCCGGTGAAGCCCTTGCGGGTGATGTAATCCTTGAAGTCGAACGCGAAGACCGCCTCATAGGCCTCCGCGGGACTCATCCGCTGCGGATCGTCGACCAGCACGGACACCTTGCCGCCCACGAAGTCGTAGTCGGCGAGCGCGCGCACTCCCTCCGCCAGCCAGTCCGGTTCGGCGACGCAATCGGAGTCGATGAAGGCGAGGATCTCGCCGCGCGACGCCGCCACCCCGCCGTTGCGGTTCGGCCCCGCGCCGCGTTCGGCGACGGTCACCAGCCTGGCGCGACCCGCCACCACCGCTGCGACCGCGGCCTCGCCCTGCGGTGAAACATTGTCAGCCACGACGATCTCAATGCGGCTCGGGTCCATGGTCTGCGCCTGAAGCGCGGCAAGGCAGCGATCGAGATTGGCGAGATCGTTGTAATGCGGGACGATCACGCTGACGGAGCGATCCGCGGGAGCGTGCGGCGTGTCGCCCGTGCGGTCTTGCGACGGGGCGCAGGCAGGGCCGGGTGGGTCGTCCTTCATGCGCTTTGCACCAATCCGCCCTAGCCTCTATTCCGCCGATCGCCCGATTCGACGATCGGCTTCAGACATGGCGCTGCTAAAGCCGCAAGGTTAAATTGAAGTGGCCCGGTCGCGCTTCGGCGGGCTTAGGAGGAAGCGCTTGGGGGTGATGACGGTTCGAGGGGGTTTCTGCCCGGAGCATAGCCCGGCATGACGGACGAGCGGGTCGCGCGCGGCGAGCTGGTCAAGGTCGCGCCGGATGCGCCGCCGTTCCGCTTTTCGCCCAAGCTGACGGTGCTGTCCGATCCGGGGAGCGTCCAAGCCGAGGAGATCGGCGCGCTGCGCACCCATCTGCTCGCCAAACACCTGCGCGAGCGGCGGCGCTCGCTGCTGATCTGCGGGGCGTCGCCCGACGTCGGCTGCACCCATGTCACCGTCAGCATCGGCGCGGCGCTGGCCGCGGCTGGGGTGCGGACGCTGATCATCGACGCCAACATGCGCGATCCCGGGGTCGAGCGGCTGATC
>SXHP01000182.1 GCA_005773165.1 Sphingomonadales bacterium
ATCGCCCGCGATCGCCAGCCCGTTCTGGAAACCCGTGATTCCGCCGCCCGCCGCGTAGAAATCGTCGGCGGTGCGCGTCCGGCTCGCCGCCCAGCGGGTGATGCCGAGCGTCAGCAGCACGAACGCCGCGAACATCAGCAGCGCGGGAACCGACTGCCCCGTGTTCAAGCCTCGTGCTCCGCGACGATCGCGGCGACTTCGCCGTCGAAGTGCCGGTTGGCGGCGCGGACGTAGACCCACGTCAGCCCAATCGCGAACACGATGACCCCCAGGCCGATCGGGATGCCGACCGAGGTCGCGCCGCCCCAAAGCGAGCGCGCGAGAAACGGCTTGGCGAAGGCGACGAGCAGGATGAAGCCAAAATAGGCGCACAGCATCAGCCCGGTCAGTATCAGCGCGAGCCGGAACCGCCGCCGCACCAGCCGCCGGTAGCGCGGGTCCTCAGCCAGGCGCTCGAGCGCCTCGTCGGTCGTGGTCACTCGCATCCCCCCTTATGTCTCGCGATCGTCCTGCCCCGGCGGCACGAAGCTGACGTGGTGGAGCCGCCATGCCCGCTCCGGATCGCCGGGCCAATAGTCGGCGGTGGTCAACGGCGGATCGGGCGGGTTCGCGCCGACGATCTGCGCGCCGATCACCCGCCCGGTCTCGCGCAGCCGCACCTCCGCGCCCGGAAAGCGCGCGTCGAGCGCGGCGTGGAGCGCCTTTGCATCTTTGGCGACATCGGTGCTGTCGAGCGCACGCGGCGCGCCGTCGACGAGCTCGGCGGTCGACGAGCGCAGCGCGCGGACGCCGTCGTTCAGGATGTCGAGCGAGATCAGCCCTGCGGCGACCGCGTCCGCCCACCACCAGCCGAGCCCGATGCCGATGACGCCGCCGATTCCCGCGACCCCGGTCATCCAGTTCGCCTTCTGCGTCTGCGCGTCGGTGAACAGCGTCTTGTCGTTCAGCGCCTCGGCGACCGGCAGCTTCAACCGCCCGAGCACCAGCGGCACGATGATCGAATAGATCTGCGCCGCGACCATCACCCAGCCGAGCCATACCTCGCGGCCGAGGATTATCACCCCGCCGACCGTCGCATGCTCCTGCGACCAGAGCCCCAGCGCCGAATCGACCAGCAACGTCGCGCCGAGCGCCGCGAGCGCCGCCGCGGCGATGGCGAAGGCGACGCCGGGCGCGCGCGCGAAGCCGCTGGGGAATCGCGCGGACGGCGGCCGCCGCTCGATCCGCGCGGAGATCAGGAACACCGCGGGCGGGATCAGGCTCAGGCAGTCCTCGATCCACGCGGTCTTCATCGTCTGGCTGGAGCCCATCGCTAGGCCCATCACGACGATGACGCTCAGCGTCCACCCGATCGACCAATATTCCAGGCGCTCGGCGCGCGCGCGCAACGCCAGGATGCGAGGGGGCAGCGCGTTCACTTGGCGTACCCCAAGGCGCGGCCCTCGCGCTCGATCAGCATGACCCAGGCGTTCTCGCCGTTGCGCGCGACCAGATGGTGCGCCGTCTTGCCCTCGCGGCGGATCACCGGGCCCAGCGTCACCCGCTTCAGCCACGGCGTCTTCTCGTCGAACACGCCGCCCGCGACCAGATCGACCTCGCCCTCCTCCAGCTTGAGCAACAGCGGTTCGAGCGCGCCGGGTTCGAACTGGGGCCGCGCGCCCGTCGCGGCGGCGACGCGCGCGAGCAGCGGCCGCCACGTCGCCGGTCCCTCCACGACGCCGACGCGGACGACGCGCGTCTCGCGCACGCGGTCGAGCGTTCCTTCCGGATCGCGCGGGATCGGCCCGCACGCGGCGAGCAGGACGAGCAGGGGCCACGCCTTCATCGCCGCAGGTGTAACGCGGCCCAGTCACGCGCGATAGTCGGCGTTCAGCCCGACAATTTCATCGCGACCAGCCCGCCGACGATCACCACCGCCGCGGTCACCCGCATCGGCGTCGCCGGTTCGCCGAGCAGCGCGACGCCGACCACAAACGCCCCGACCGCGCCGATCCCGGTCCAGATCGTATAAGCGGTGCCGAGCGGCAGCGTCTTCATCGATACCGAGAGCAGCGCGAAGCTTGCGATCATCGCGGCGATCGTCACCGCGCTCCAGCCCGGCTTCGAAAATCCTTCGCTCTGCTTCATCGCGAACGCCCAGACGATCTCCAGCAGCCCAGCGACGGTGAGAACGACCCAGGCGATGTCAGGCGAGCCCCGCTTCGGCGCAACCGCGGTGATTGAGCCAATGACCCCCCGCAAGCAGCGCCACGCCGAAGATCGTCGCCAGCGTCTCGCTCGAATCGTGCGGCAGCGTCAGCGCGCCCGCCATCACGCCCAGGCCCAGCGAGCCGATCGCGACCGGCAGCAACAGCCCGTGCGCCACCGCCCCGCGCCCGAGCGCGACTGCGCCGAGCACGATCGCCAGCAGCAGCCCCGCTTCATGGAAGATTGGACTGCCCAGCACACCGCCTGCCGCCGACATCAGCGCGAGCAGCACCGACGTCGCCAGGCAATGAACGACGCACAGCCCCGACAATGCGATGCCGAGTCGATCGAGCGAGGGCAGGGAGCGGGCGTACATCCTGGCGTCCATATGAACGACCTTGCCGCAAGATACAATGTCTCACGACAGGCGGCTTGTCGCATCGGCTCGAATGGCCGAAAGAATGCCGCGATGTTCGAAGCCCCGGCCCTGCGTTTCGCGATCCTCGGCGGGGGCACCGCCGGGTGGATGGCGGCGTGCGTCGTCGCCCGCGCCTGGCCTTGGGCGAACGTGAGCGTGATTGAATCGCCCGAGATCGGCATCGTCGGCGTCGGCGAGGGTTCGACCCCGCAGATGGCGCAGCTCTTCGCCGATCTCGGCATCGCCGATGCGGATTGGATGCCGCGCGCCGATGCGACGTACAAGGCGGGGATCGAGTTCGTCGGCTGGTCCGACCGGCCCGGCTTCGCGCACTATTTCCATCCCTTCGCCAATGCGGTCGACCTTCACACCGAACCCGCCTTTCACCACGCCGCGCGGCTGAGGCGGGCAGGGCGGGACGTCCCCGCGCACCCCGACGGTTATTTTCTCAACACCCGCCTTGCCGCCGAAGGCCGCGCGCCGATCGCCCCGCGGCGCTTCCCGTTCGCCGCAGGCTACGGCTATCACTTCGATGCGCACAAGGTCGGCCACGTCCTTCGCGCCCGCGCGCTGGCGAGCGATGTGGTCCATCTTTCGCGCAAGGTGGAGACGGTGGAGGTCGCGAACGGCGCGGTCGCCGCGCTGATCCTCGACGGCGGCGACCGCATCGAGGCCGACCTGTTCGTCGACGCCAGCGGCTTCCGCTCGGTGATCGCGCAAGGCGCGCTGGGCGTCCGCTTCCTCCCGTTCGCCGACAATCTGTTCAACGACCGCGCGGTGGTGATGCCGACCCCGCCCGACCCCGCGGGGCCGCGCCCCTCGACCCGCGCGACCGCATTGTCGGCGGGCTGGGCGTGGGACATTCCCCTCACCGCCCGCACCGGCAACGGCTACGTCTATTCCTCCCGCTACATCGACCCCGACGCCGCCGAGGCCGAATTGCGGACGCATCTCGGGCTCGGCGAAGACGTCCCCGCGCGCCACCTCCAGATGAAGGTGGGGCGGGTCGAGACCAGCTGGACCGGCAACTGCCTGGCGATCGGCCTGGCGCAAGGCTTTGTCGAGCCGCTGGAGGCGACCGCGCTTCATGTCGTCCAGACCACGATCGAGAGCTTCGTGAAGGCCTATGCGGACGGCGGCTTCTCGGCGCAGCACCGCGACGCTTTCAACGCTGCCGTCGCCGCAAGGCTGGAGGGCATCCGCGACTATATCGTCGCGCACTACCGGCTCGCGCGCCGCAGCGACACGCCTTATTGGCGCGACGCGACCGGGCACGATCGCCTTTCGGATTCGCTAAAGGCGGTGATGACCTGCTGGTTCACCGGCGGCGACCTTCCCGCCGAGATCGCGCGGCAGGACATCGCGCGCTATTACGCGCCCTTGTCCTGGGGGTGCCTGCTCGCGGGCTATGGCGTGTTTCCCGACCCGAAGACGCCCGGCCCGCCGCTCCCCGACTATGCCGATTTTCTCGCCCGCTGCGCCGAGAACTTCCCGACGCACGCCGCCGTGCTGGCGCAACACGCCGCGAACACCTAACTAGCCGATCATGCTCCAGCCCAGCGCCGCCTTCCTCTCGCCCGCCCGGCCGCGCGCGGTCGCGCATTGGCTGCTCGCCGTCGCGGCGATGATCGTCGGCATCGTCATCGTCGGCGGAATCACCCGGCTGACCGAATCGGGTCTGTCGATCACCGAATGGAAGCCGGTGACCGGGATCGTTCCGCCGCTGAACGAAGCGGGGTGGCTGGCCGAGTTCGCCAAATACCAGCAAACGCCCGAGTATCGCGAGATCAACTCGGGCATGACACTCGACGGGTTCAAGGCGATCTACTTCTGGGAATGGCTCCACCGTGCGCTCGCTCGCGCGATCGGGGTCGCGTTCGCCGCGCCGCTCGCCTGGTTCTGGCTGCGGCGACAGATTCCGCACGGCTATGAGCCGCGCTTGCTGGCGCTGCTCGCGCTCGGCGCGTTGCAGGGCGCGATCGGCGGGTGGATGGTCAAGTCCGGCCTGTCGCTCCGCACCGACGTCAGCCACATTCGCTTGGCGGTCCACCTCGTCGTCGCGCTCGTGACGCTCGGCGGCATCGTCTGGACCGCGCTGGACCTTCTCGCGCTTCACCGCGACCGCATGGCGCACGCGGCGCGGCTCCGCCTCGTCGGCGTGGTCGCGCTGCTTCTCCTGGTGGTCCAGATCGTCTGGGGCGCATTCACCGCGGGGCTCGACGCGGGCTATGCCTTCGCAAGCTGGCCGCTGATGGGGGATGCTTTCTATCCGGCCGGCGCGCCCGGCGCTTTGCCGCTTGCGAACACGATCGATGATCCGATCGTCGTCCAGTTCATCCATCGCTGGTTCGCCTTTGTCGCGGCGGCGGGGCTGCTGTGGCTCGCGGTCCGCGCGTGGCAGAGCGCACCGCGAACCGCGATCGCCGTCGCGGCGCTCGTCGTCCTCCAAATCGTGCTCGGCATCGCGACGCTCCTGTCGGGCGTCCAGATCGACCTGGCCGTCGCGCACCAGGCCAACGCCGCGCTGCTGCTGATCGCCGCGGTCGGCGCGGCTCACGCGCTCGGAAGCACACGGACCCGCTGATACCTCCTTCCGTCACCTCGGATTTGTTCCGGGGTCCAGCGCGAGGCAAGCGATGCGGCGAGAGGCTCGGGCGACCCGGTATCATGATACCCGTCAGCAAACCCGCGCTCTGCTTGACTTTCCGCAGTCCCATGGGCATTGCCCGCCCGTTCGCGCCGCTCCTCACGAGCGGCGCTATGCGTTTCGAAAGGTCTCGCCCATGAAGGCGCTCATGAAGACCACCAAGTCGGCCAAGCCGCACGAGGTGGAGAAGAAGTGGCACATCGTCGACGCCGAGGGCCTCGTCGTCGGCCGCGCGGCGGTGGTCATCGCCAACGTGCTCCGCGGCAAGCACAAGACGTCGTTCACCC
>SXHP01000183.1 GCA_005773165.1 Sphingomonadales bacterium
ACGCGCTGCCGATCTTCCATGCGCACGGGCTGTTCGTCGCGCTGCACTGCGCGTTGCTCGGCGCGTCGCCGATCCTCTTTCACGAGCGGTTCGATGCCGCGGCGGTGATCCGCGACCTGCCCGGCGCAAGCGTGTTCATGGGGGTGCCGACCTTCTACACCCGGCTTCTCGCCGAACCTGCGTTCGACGAAGCGTTGGTCCGGCATATGCGCGTGTTCATCAGCGGCTCCGCGCCGTTGCTCGACGCGACCTTCGACGCGTTCAGGGCGCGGACGGGACACACCATCCTGGAGCGCTACGGCATGACCGAGGCGCTGATGGTCACCTCCAATCCGTACGACGGGCCGCGCATCGCGGGCAGCGTCGGGCCTGCGCTACCGGGCGTGTCGGTCCGGGTCGTGGCGGAAGGCGGCACGCCTGCACCGACGGGGGAGCCGGGCGTGCTGGAGATCAAGGGGCCGAACCTGTTCTCAGGCTATTGGCGCAACCCCGAAAAGACCGCGCAGGACCACACCGCCGACGGCTGGTTCATAACCGGTGACATCGCGACCGAGGACGAGGCAGGCTTTATCCGCATCGTAGGGCGCGCGAAGGACCTGATCATCTCGGGCGGATACAACGTCTATCCCAAGGAGATCGAACTGGCGATCGACGCGCTCGACGGCGTTGCGGAAAGTGCGGTGATCGGCGTGCCGCATCCCGACTTCGGCGAAGGCGTCGTTGCGGTGATCGCGCGCGCGCCGGGAAGCACGCTCGATCCGGCGACGGTCACGGCCGCGCTCGCGTCGCAACTCGCGGCGTTCAAGCGGCCCAAGAAGGTCGTCGTCATCGACGAGCTGCCCCGCAACGCGATGGGGAAGGTGCAGAAGGCCGAGCTGCGCAACATCCACAAGAACGCTTTCGCCGCCGCCTGAGGGCCGCGGCGTTCCGGAGTATCGACGATGCGACTGCCGACACCTGTCTACAAGCCCGCCTTCAACGTGACGCGCGCGAGCCACCTGGTCTCGCGGGTCAGCGACCTCCAGGCGAGCCGCGCCTTCTACTGCGAAACGCTGGGTCTGGTCGTCAGCGACGAGGATGCGACGACGCTATGGCTGCGCGGGCTGGAGGAGGCGTGCCACCACAGCCTGGTCCTGAAGCAGGGCGAGCCGTCGGTCGAACGCGTGGGGATGCGCGTGCTGACCGAGGAGGATCTCGACCTGGCGCAAGCGCATTTCGCAGGCGCGGGCTTCCCGACCAGATGGGTCGAGGTCGCGCATCAAGGACGGACGCTGCAGACGACCGATCCGGCGGGCACGCCACTCGAGTTCTGCGCGACGATGGAGACGCGCCCGCGACTGTTCGCCGACGCCAGCCGTTATCGCGGAGCCTGCGCGCTGCGGCTCGACCATTTTCAGGTGGTCACGCCAAAGGTGCGCGAGAGCCTCGCTTTCTACAATGAGATGGGCTTTCGCCTGTCGGAATATGTGGTCGCGGACGGCAACCTCGAGATGATCTTCTTGCAGCGGAAGGGCAACCCGCACGACATCGTCTTCGCCAATCGCGAGGGGCCGCGGCTCCACCATGTCGCGTTCCAGGTGCCCGAGACGAGCCAGCTCATGCACGTCTGCGACCTGCTCACCGGCCAGGACAAAGAAGATCAGATCGAGTTCGGTCCGGCGCGGCATTTCAGCCCGGGCCTTGCCCGCTTCCTCTACCTGCGCGATCCCGACGGGCACCGGGTGGAGCTGTTCCCGAGCCATTATCATACGATCGACATCGAGGACGAGCCGATCAAATGGGAAGTTCCCGCGTTCAAGGTCGGCGGCTGGATCGTGCCGCCCGACCGCTGGTGGAGCGACGCCATCGCCTTCGCGGAATTCATCGAGGACGCCGCCCCGTTCGTCCAGTCCGACTTCTGAACTCTGGAGCTTCTGACATGCGCATCGTCACCTTCGCCCGCAACGGCCGAGTCCAGCACGGCGTCCGCGCCGGCGACCGCATCCGCGTCCACCCGACCGCAACGTCCGCGGTCGACCTTGCGGTGAACGCCGCCGATCGCGCGGCGGGCGAGGATATCGCGGCATCCGATGTCACGCTGCTCGCGCCTGTGCCGCGGCCGGGCAAGGTGATCTGCATCGGCCTCAACTACCGGGCGCACGCCGCGGAAGGGGGCAATGCGGTGCCCGATTACCCGTCGATCTTCCTGCGCGGACCGACCTCGCTGATCGGCCCGGCGGACCCGATCATCCTGCCCGAATGCTCGGACAAGCTCGACTTCGAGGCGGAACTCGGCGTGGTGATCGGCAAGGCCGCGACGAACGTGCGCGACAACCCGCTCGACCATGTCGCGGGCTATGTCTGCTTCAATGACGCCACCATCCGCGACTATCAGCGCAAGACCAGCCAGTGGACGGTCGGCAAGAATTTCGACGGCACGGGCGCGTTCAGCGCCGAGCTGGTCACCCCGGACGAGCTGCCCGAGGGCGCCGCGGGACTGAGGATCACCGCGCGGCTCAACGGCGAGGTCATGCAGGACAGCGACACCGCCGACATGATCTTCGACACCGCGACGCTGATCAGAACACTGTCCGAGGCGATGACGCTGGAGCCCGGCGATGTGATCGCCACCGGCACGCCCGCTGGCGTCGGCTATGCGCGCACTCCGCCCGTCTTCATGCGGGAGGGGGACCGGATCGAGATCGAGATCGAGCGGATCGGCAAGGCGGCGAACGTCGTCGCTCGCCGACCCGGAGCGCAGGCGTGAGCGCGCGCTATCGACTGCTCGGCATATCCGGCAGCTTGCGCGCGCAGGCGTTCTCGACCGCGGTGCTTCGGGCTGTGGCAGCGGCGTCCGGAGGCGAAGCGGATTACGACTATGCGGATATCGGCGCGCTGCCGCTGTTCAATCAGGACCTCTACGTCGAGCCGCTGCCGCCGGCCGTTGAGCGGTTTCGGCGTCAGATCGCCGCTGTGGACGGCCTGGTCGTCTCCTCGCCCGAGTACAATCACGGAATCCCCGGTGTACTGAAGAACGCGCTCGATTGGGCGTCGCGACCGCACAACGGATCGCCGCTGCGGAACAAGCCCGTGCTGATCGTCACCTCGTCTCCGGCCTTCACCGGTGGGGTGCGCGCCCAGTATCAGATCCGCGAAAGCCTGGTCTCGGCGCTGGCGCGGCCGGTCAACACGCCCGAGATCGTGGTCGGCCAGGTCAACACCAAGATCAAGGACGGCATCTTCGACGACCCCGCCACGATCGCTTTCGCGCGGACCGGCTTGCTCGCGATGTTCGAAGAGATCGGAGGGACGCGCGCAGGATAGCCTTGCACGGGAGGTGCGGACGCTTCACAAGCAGGATCGTTCACCATGTGACATGAGGACTTTCAGCGTGCCGATCGAGCCGGAGAAGTCGCGCAGGCGGCGCGTCAAGATCGTCGACGAGATCATCGAGACGCTGCGCCAGGACATCGTCACGCGCCGGCTGCCGCACGGCGAGCGCCTGCCCAGCGAGAAGGAGCTGTCCGATCGTTTCGGCGTCAGCCAGCCGACGGTGCGAGAGGCGATCCGCGCTCTGGAAACCTTGGGTCTGGTTGAAGTATTTCATGGTGCGGGCTCCTTCGTTCGCAGCCACGGCGATTATGCGCTCGCTTCGGCGCTGCAGACGCTTCTGCAGCTGGAAAGCGTCGGCATCATGGAGGTGCTCGAAATCCGGCAGCTGCTGGGCCGCCATTCCATCGAGGCCGCCGCCACGCGGGCGACAACCGAAGACATCCAGGCGATGGAGGCGGCGAGCGCGCGCTTCGATCGGCCAAACGATTTCAAGGACGTCGACCAGGTCATCGCAGGCGTGATCGACTTCCAACGCGCGGTCTCCGCCGCGGCCCACAATCCCATCCTGCAATCGCTTGAGGCCTTCCTGCTGGCGCTGCTCAACGAGGTGCAGTTCAAGTCGTTGACGAACCGGGGCATCCGGTTCTGGCGCGCCCGGGCGCTGGAGTTCCAGCCTCACCGCGTCGCGATCCTCGAAGGGCTGCGTTCGCGAGATCCCGCCAAGGCGCGGGCGGCGATGGATCGCTATTTCGAGGCGCAGCGGGCGCGATTCGAACAGGACGACTCGCTGCGCTCGCTCAATCTCTCCAGCCCTAAGCTGGTCACCATCGTGTCGGACATGGTCCGGCACAGCAAGGACTGACCTTCCGCAGAGAAGCGTGTCTCACGCCCCGGGGGTGGTCGGCGGTTCCCTGCGGATCATTATCGCGATGGCGACGCCGAGCGTGGTCAGCAGCGCGGCCGATAGGAGGCAGACCGCCGCCGAACCAGCGCGATCGTAAAGGTAGCCGCCCGCCGCCGCCCCGATCGCCTGTGAAAGGCAGGACGCCGCCGCGAACAGCGACAGCGATGTGGAGAGCGCATCGGGCGCCATGTGCGCGGCCATGACCTGCAGAACGTTGTGCAGCATGAGAAAACCGAAGCCGATCGCGAGCAGGGCGGCGACGGCGCTCCATTGGGCGTGCGCAAGCGCCAGCGCCACGAAGCCGCCTCCCAGCGTCGCGCCTCCGATCCCGGCGCGGCCGCTCGCGCGGCACAGGCCTATCAGGCGAGGGGCCAAAAGGACGAAAGCGATGCCGCCCAGCCCGTAGAAGGACACGATAAGCCCGGCGTGCGCTGGGCCGATCTGCAACCGCTCGTGCAGCAGGGCTCCGACATAGGTGAGGCTGAGCGCGAGAGCGAAACCCTGCACCCCGACGGCTGCGAGAACGCGCAAGATCCCTCGTCGTCGGACAAGCAGGAGCGGGGACGCATCGCTCGACAGGTCGCGCTGAAGTCCCGCGAACAGCACCTGGGGTCGTTGGCGCGCGATGAGCATGAGTGCGACGCCCGATCCGGCGAACAACGCCGAAAGCGCCACGAAAACGGCGGGCCAGCCGAACAGACCTCCGATAACGCCGCCCCCGGCTTGGCCCGCCGCAGTCCCCAGGATCGCCGCTGCGCTCATCCGCGCGAGCGCGACGGGTCGCTCCTCCGGCGAGCAGGACGTGCTCACCCAGGCGAGCGTCAAAGGTCCGATGGCGCCGGCGACCGCTCCTGCGCCGAGGCGGAGCAAGACCAGCCCGGTAAAGCTTGTCGCAAGCGCACATGCGGCGGTGGCGAGCGCCGACAGACAGGCGGCCCATGCGACGACGCGATAAGCTCCGGCCCTGTCGCCCAGCGGCCCGTGGACAAGCTGGCAGATGCTGTAGCTGAGCGCGTAAGCGGTCGCCGCGCTGCCCATAGTGCCTGCGCTCCGGCCGAAGCTCTCCGAAACGACTGGCAGTAGCGCGTCCAGGCAGCGCATCGACGCCGCGCCGGTGAAGACCGCCAGCGCCAGCGCCAGCGTCGGCGCGGCGGATCGGCGAGCGCGCGCCTCCGAATGAGCACTTCGCTCCGCCGGCTGCAGGGCGGCGGGGCTAGGCAGCTCGGAACATTTCGGACGGCCCTTTGCGGCCGGGCTGGGATGATCTGGCAGCTTCGTCGTGGAGCATCCTCAGGCCGCCTTCTTGACCTCCGCCACGATCTTCTTGGCGGCGTCGCCGAGATCGTTGGCGGGGACGATCGCCAGGCCTGAGTTGGCGAGGATCGCCTTGCCCTGCTCGACGTTGGTGCCCTCCAGCCGCACGACGAGGGGAACCGACAGGTTCACCTCCTTGGCCGCTGCGACGATGCCGTCGGCGATGATGTCGCAGCGCATGATCCC